>JAOZSC010000116.1 GCA_029939875.1 Desulfobacterales bacterium | reverse complement strand
GCTTTTCGAGCAGAATCTTATTTGTCAGGTTAAGGTCTCTGGCGAGTTCATAAACCCTGGTCTTTGCCATTGCTCCCCCTACGGGTCGTTATTCAAGGCCTGGGGCCCTGGTAATTATTTATGCTGCCGGTGGAAAATGTACTCCGAATGAATGCAAGCCGCATACAAAAACGACCGCATGCAATGCAAGAGCTAACTGCGATCCACATCAGTTTCATCGGGCGTCTTTTCCGGCGACAAGGGCGCATCAGCATCGATGCCGGTCCCATCAGCAGTATCCGTATTGTCTTTATCCTCGTTGTGTTCTTCTTTCTGCTCTTGCGACGGTAATGTTTCTTCGGCGTCATTTTCTTCCGGATTTTCTGCGAATGGCTCCGAATCGTCCGTTTCTTCTTCCGACTTTTCTACGGATGGCTCCGAATCGTCCGCTTTTTCTTCCGCAGGCGATGCTTCGCCGGCCTGTTCAGCGGCGGAGGATTGCACCACCGCAATTCTTGCCGCTTCCAGCAGCTTCACAGCCTTTTCTTCCCCGATTCCACGAATCTGGGTTAAATCCTCTACAGTGGCATGGCCGATTTCCTCGGCCGAGTAAAATCCGCTTTCATACAAAGCGTCGGCCAGGCTGATCCCCACACCGGGCAGTGCCACCAGCGAATCATACCCGGTTTGCATGGCCTGACTGTAACGCGTCTCGCTTTTGACATCCAGATGCCAGCCGGAGAGCTTGGAAGCCAGCCTTACGTTTTGTCCTTTTTTACCGATGGCAATGGATAAAAATTCGTCCGGGACAATAACTTCCATGGCCCGGTTGTCCTCGTCGATAATCACCCGGGATATTTCCGCCGGTGCCAACGCATTGCACACAAATTTAGCCGGGTCCAGGTGCCACGGGATGATGTCGATTTTTTCGCCCCGCAGTTCCTGCACCACGTTTTGCACCCGGCTGCCCTTCATGCCCACGCAGGCTCCGACGGGATCAATATCCGAATTGGTCGAGGAAACGGCGATTTTAGCACGCACGCCGGGTTCCCGCGAAGCCCCCATGATGTTGACAATCCCTTCGCTGATTTCGGGAACTTCCGTGCGGAAAAGATCAATCAGAAAGTCCGGATGGGTTCGCGACAAAATAATCTGGGGGCCTCGCGATTCATGCAGCACGTCGAAGATATAGGCCCGGATGCGGTCTCCCCGGCGATAGGATTCTCTTGGCACCTGCTCGCGCACCGGAACGATCCCCTCGGTGTGGCCCAGGTTCACAATGATATCACCCCGGTCGATGCGTTGGACGATGCCGTTGATGATTTCTCCCTTGCGGTTGACAAAACTGGCGTAAACAGCATCTTTTTCAGCATCTTTCATTTTCTGGATAATCACCTGCTTGGCCGATTGGGCGGCGATGCGTCCGAAGGTGGTGGCATCCATTTTGGTGCCCAGACTGTCACCGACCTCACAGTCGGGATCCAGTTTGTGTCCTTCTTCAAGGCCGATCTGAAGCTCCGGTTCGGTGATCGTTTCGACCACCTCTTTAAACTGAAAGACTTCGATCTCGCCAGACTCTTCGTTGTACTGAACTTCAATATCCATCTTGTTGCCAAATTTTTTCCTGGCAGCAGATTTCAATGCTTCTTCCAGAGCCTTGATAAGAACTTCCCGGTCAATGCCCTTGTCGCGGCTGACCTGATCGACGACACGTTTGATATCTGATATGAACATCGGATGTCTCCAATTTTATTCGGCCAGTTGTGCCTTTGAAATATCCCCGTAAGTGATGGCAACAATTTGTTGCTCGATTTTCAAATTCACCTGTTCGCCGGATATTCCCAGCAAAACCCCCCTGAATGTTTTTTGCCCGTTTATCGGTCGCTTGGTTTTAATTTTTACCCGCTTTTCCTTGAATCTTTCAAAATCGCGCTTTCTTGCCAGGGGACGATTCACTCCCGGGGAGGTGACTTCCAGGCGGTATGGACCGACCTGATCCAGGGCAACATCCAGTATATCTCCCATTTCACGGCTGACATTTACACAATCGTCCAGTTTAATACCCCCGGCCTTATCGATATACAGGCGCAGCACCCTGCCGCCAGCCTCGCGCTGAAATTCGACATGCACCAGTTCCAGGCCTTCTGACGCGCACAGGGGTTCAGCCAGGGACCGGACCCGATTCGCGACACGCTGCTCACTGAGGCTCGATGGTTGCCGGGCCCGTGTTTGCAGCTTTTTTCCTTTTTTTTTGCTCCCCGTTTTTGCCACTCTCGAAATTGCCCCTTTTAAAACGCAAAAAACGGGCTGTCGCCCGTTTCCTCATGTTTGAAGGTAAACCATCTTTATGTATAGCGAGAAAAATTATCGATTCATGCCATTAACCATAGGAAAAAGAGTTAAATTCATCCCACAATACATAAAAAGTACCACCCCAAACCATCAAGTAAAACGGAAAAGGCGAACTTAATCTGGAGCGGGCAACGAGATTCGAACTCGCGACACCAAGCTTGGGAAGCTTGTACTCTACCAACTGAGCTATGCCCGCTCGCCTAAGATCAAAATTATTAAGACAAATCCCATCAATTGTCAATAGCTTTCAACAATTATTTGTCTATTAACGTCCGGATACTTTTCAGCTCCGCCTTCAACTCCTCCACCAACTCCCCGGGCAGCTTTGGAACGGGCTTGCTGCGGGCGCTGAGGTAGTTGCACGCCCCGGCAATGGTGTATTTCCTGTCATAAAGCAAATGTTTTATTTCCAGGATCAGTTCAATATCCTTTTTGGTGTAGGAACGCTGGCCCGCATCCGTGCGCTGCGGGCGGATCTTACGAAACTCGGCTTCCCAGAATCTCAGCACATGGCTGGGCAGACCGGTGATCTTACTGACCTCCCCGATTTTAAAATAAAACTTGTCCGGCAGCTCTATCTGGTACGGTTTTTTATCTTGCATGGTCATTCCATGACTCCGGCCAATTGAGACCCGCCCAAGAAAAAAGCGGCTGCACGCTGTCGTAACGTTAGGCAAGGCACTTCTTTTCCGTTTAATCTATTCCGGCAGTCCGGCGTTAAAAGCCTGCAAAAGCTTGGCTGTAATCAACTTATGCAATTGGTTTACGTCATCATCGACCAGGGTTTTTGCACCTGATCGGTACGTCAGGCGAAACGAAATGCTCTTTTTCCCGGCGGCAACCGGATCGCCTTCAAACACTGCAAACAGATGCACCGTCTCCACCAACGTTTCACCCATATTTTTAACGGCTTCCAGTATCGATTGAGCTTCTACCGCACGATCGACAATGATGGTTATGTCTCGATAAATGGCCGGAAACTTCGGGATGGGCTTGAAACTCACAGCGGCGGGAATCAACGGGATCAGATGCGGCAATTCAAGCTCAAAAATATAGGCGCTCTGTTTCAATTCGAAATTGTCCCGAATCCGGGGATGAATTTCGCCCACCCGGCCCACCGTTGAATCGCCGGCCATAATCCAGGCGCAATATCCGGCTCGCGTGTAGTCGCAGGCATCATCATCCATCCGGGTGAAGCGCAACCCGCCTATTTTCAACGCCCCCAGCAGGCCCTCGGCAACCCCCTTGATATCGAAAAAATCACAAGGAATCTGCGCGCCGTGCCACGAAGCTTCATAGCGCATCCCCGTCCAGAGAACCGCCAGCACTTCCGGCTCCTGCGGCAGTGCTTGATTAGCTCGGGGGATGAATATTTTTCCGACTTCAAAAATTTTCAGTGTTTTGACCTGTCGGGTGAGATTATATCGCATCGTTTCAAGCAAGCCCGGTATCAGCGATGTGCGCATGACAGCCTGATCCTCGGCCAGAGGATTTACAATAGGAATCTGCGACCGGCGCGGGTCTGTTGCTGCCAACCCGAGCCGCTCTGAGGACAAACGATGGACAAAGCTGTAAGTGATGACCTCCGAAAATCCGAAACCGGTCATCAACTGTCGCAGCCGGCGGCGCACCTCCAGCTGCCGGGAGGGCGGGCGGGCCTCAGCCGGCATGGCGGGGAAGGTGATCGGGATGTTATTGTACCCGGCCAAACGGGCCACTTCCTCCATCAGGTCTTCCGGTATTGAGATGTCCACCCGGAATGTGGGGGCAGTGACCTCCAGCCGGTGGTCATCACCGTCGGCGATGATGTTGTCAACTTCAAATTCGATGGATTCAAGCAGGTTTTTGATGTGCCCGGGGTCCAGTTCGATGCCCAGCAGCTGCCGGGTACGTTGGACACTCACCGAAACTTGTGCGGGTTTAAACGGCTTCGGGTATTCATCGATGAGACCCTCGACGAGTGTGCCCCCGGCAAGTTCCGCCGTCAGCCGGGCGGCCCGGTTTACAGCCCGGATGGTGCCTTCCGGATCCACTCCGCGCTCGAAGCGGTGGGAGGCTTCTGTGCTCACCCCCAGTTTCTTCGAGGTTTTTCGAATGCTGACCGGGCTGAAATAGGCGCTTTCAATTAATACCCGGGAAGTGCCGGTTTCAATTTCAGAGTTGAGGCCTCCCATGACTCCCCCAACGGCCACCGGCTTTTGCCCGTCGCAGATCATGAGCATGTCGGCGTCCAGAGTCCGCTCTTTCTGGTCCAGGGTGAAAAATTTTTCACCGGAGCGAGCTGTGCGAACCACGATACGATTTTCCGCCAGCCGGTCAAAATCAAAAGCATGCAACGGCTGGCCGGTTTCCATCAACACGAAATTGGTGATATCCACAATGTTGTTGATGGGCCGCAGCCCGACAGACAGCAGGCGGTCCTGCAGCCAGAACGGAGAGGATTTCACCTTGACGGCATCCACCAGTCTGGCGGCATAGCGCGGACAGTGATCGGGGGCTTCGATGGTTACCGACGCCAGCTTGCCGATACGGTTGTCTTTATCCTCGAGGCTGAAGTCTGGGTATCGCAACGGGGTCTTCTGGATCGCCGCAATTTCCCGGGCAATGCCGATCACACTGAGGCAATCCGGACGGTTGGGAGTAAGATCGAGTTCAAAGACGGTATCGTAAAGCCCCAGGGCATCGGCCAGCCGATCCCCCGGCGTCAATGACTCCTCCAGTTCCATGATGCCGCCGGGATCTGTTCCCAGCCCCAACTCCACGTCGCTGCACAGCATCGCTTCGGAAGCCTGTCCCCGGATGACGCTTTTTTCAAGCACGGATCCATCCGGCAAAACCGTTCCTGCCAGCGCCAGGGGAGCCAGCATGCCCGCCTTGACATTGGGCGCACCGCAGACCACCGTCAACTGCCCGTTCGGGATGTGAACCCGGCAGACTTTGAGCTTATCGGCATTGGGATGGGAATCGACGGCTTCGATGCGGCCCACCAGGACGCTTTGCAGATACCCGTAACGGTCGGCAACCGCCTCCACCTCCAAGCCCGCCATGGTCAACGCATCGGCCAGTTGTGCCGGGTCCATCTTAATGTCAACATAATCTTCAAGCCAGCTTAAGCTAACCTTCATTGCTAAACCACACTAATATCCGGGTTAGAACTGCGCCAAAAAGCGCATGTCATTTTCAAAAAATCTGCGGATGTCATCGATGCCGTATTTGAGCATGGCAATTCTTTCCACCCCGATGCCAAAAGCAAAGCCGGTATAGCGCTCGGCATCGTAGCCGACATTTTCATACAAAGCCGGGTGCACCATTCCGGAGCCGAGAATCTCGAGCCATCCGGTGTGAGAGCAGACCCGACAGCCCCTGCCCCGGCACATGATACACAAAATATCCACCTCGGCGCTGGGTTCGGTAAACGGGAAAAAGCTGGGACGAAACCTCAGGCTTGTCTGTTCGTCGAACATCTGGTGCACAAAGGTGGTCAGGATGCCCTTGAGATCGCCGAAGGATATATTTTCATCCACCAGCAGACCTTCCACCTGGTGAAACATGGGAGTGTGCGTCAGGTCGGAATCACAGCGGTACACCTTGCCGGGCAAGATGATTCTCACCGGCGGCGCCTGTTTTTCCATGGTTCTGATCTGCTGCGGAGAGGTATGGGTCCTTAGAACGGTATCATCACTGATAAAGAAGGTGTCCTGCATGTCCCGGGCCGGATGGTCCTTGGGAAAATTCAGGGCCTCAAAATTGTAATAGTCCGATTCCACTTCCCGCCCCTCGGCGATATCAAAGCCGAGACCGGAAAAAATACCGCATATCTGTTCGTTGATCAGACTAATCGGATGCATGGCGCCGCAGGTGACGCAACGACCCGGCAGGGAGACATCAATACCCTGTTCCCCAGCAGCATCCTGTGTCTGGTGCTTCTCAGATGCCTGCCGAAACGCCTGGTCCAGGATTTTTTTAAGCTCGTTGGCCTTTTTACCGGCCATCGGTCTCTGATCAGCCGGCAGGTGCGAAATATTTCGCAAAAACCGGGTCAGCACCCCCTTGCGTCCCAGATATCGTATCGAGATATCCTCAATCTCCCGGATGCTTTCAGCGCCTTCCAGTTCATTGAGTGCTTGTTGGTGTATTTGATCTAAATTATTTTCCACGTCTGCACACCCATTGGAATGAAGAATGACGAACCTTCATTCGTCCTTCCAGACATTCCCTATAGCTGCTGGGCCGCCAGGCCGACAATTTTTGCGAATCCTCCGGGGTCGGATACGGCCAGTTCGGCCAGGACTTTGCGGTCAAGTTCAACGCCGGCCAGTTTCAGACCGTGAATGAACTTGCTGTATGACAGGTCGTTGAGCCGGGTGGCGGCATTGATTCGGGCAATCCAGAGTTTACGAAAATCCCGTTTGCGCGCCCGCCGATCCCGGTAAGCATACATAAGGGCCTTGTCCACAGCGTCGGCGGCAGTGCGGTACAATTTGCTGCGTCCGCCGCGAAACCCTTTCGCCAGTTTCAACACCTTTTTACGGCGTCTTCTGGCCTTAAATCCACGTTTTACTCTCATTGATCCATCTCCTTATATGTAAAAATACGGTTTGTTCAAACTGATCGGTTCCAGCTAAATGCGCGAAAGCCCCCTAATGGTTCGGCAACAGCAACCTTAATTCCTTGCGGTTGGATTTGTCAATAATTTGCGACTGCCGCAGGGACCGTTTGCGTTTGGTGGTCTTTTTCGTCAGGATGTGACTGCCGCATGATTTGTTGTAGACAAATTTACCGGTGCCGGTTTTTTTAAATCTTTTGGCAGCCGCTCGATTGGTTTTAATTTTCGGCATGACTCTTTCTCCTTTGATATCCGCTGTGTCTCGGCCAGCGGTCATTGATTTTTTCAGTAACTGGTAAAAATAGGATGGCGTGAGCTGTCAAAAACCGTCTCACGCCACCGTCACAGTCACAGTCAATATGGAAGTTTTACGGATCCGCGTCGCCCTCCGGGGCAGCAACCTGACCCCGCATACTATTCTTCCGGCCCTGCAAGGCAAGCGCCGGAACTGAATAATTAAGGGTTCGTTATTTCGGTGACAGCACCATCATC
Organism: Desulfobacterales bacterium; assembly: GCA_029939875.1. Taxonomy (GTDB): domain Bacteria; phylum Desulfobacterota; class Desulfobacteria; order Desulfobacterales; family JAFDCJ01; genus JAFDCJ01. The sequence continues at coordinate 68 of JAOZSC010000116.1, read as the reverse complement.
AGGGAGCGGCCCTCAAATTTCGGCATCTGCTCCACCACCGCGATTTCTTCGGTTTGCTCCGCGATCCA
>JAOZSC010000115.1 GCA_029939875.1 Desulfobacterales bacterium | reverse complement strand
CGAATAATGAATGTCGAAGTAATGTATTCTGTCTATTTTAAAAAAGACTGAGCAAGCCTACTTCGCCAAATTGGCTACGAAAGTCAGGAGCGATTCCACCCTTCGACATTCTGCGGTTCGCCGTTCCAACTATGTGTAGTTTCACACAATAGTTCAGAGGTTCAACGGTTCAAAAGCTGATATCAAACGAAAGATGCAAAAATGAAGGTCAAAAAAGAATATCTTATACTGGCACTTGTTATCATCGCCTTGGCTGCCTATCTGCTCATGCGCCGCACCGATCGCACCCTTTACCAGTTGCCGGTGATTGCGCCGGTTGCCAAAAGCGAGATCACCAAAATCCAAATCACCCGGAACGATACCGTCATCGAACTGGACAAAAAAGACAACCGCTGGTATATAGCACCGCAGTGGTACCCGGCTGATACCGGTAAAGTAAAGCGCATGCTGGACAGCCTGGAAAAACTCACCCTGACGGCGCTGGTTTCAGAGTCTCAAGATTACCGGCGCTACAATCTTGACAAGAACAAGAAAATCACTGTCAAAACCTGGCAGGCTGATCTGCTCAAGCGCGATTTTGATGTAGGCAAAACCGCTGCATCTTTTCGTCACACGTTTGTTAAACTGGCAGACAATGACCGGGTTTTTCATGCCCGGGGAAACTTCCGCAGCAATTTTGATATGTCCCTGGAACAATTGCGGGATAAAACGGTCCTGGCCTTTGCGCCCGCCGACATCCGGCAGGTAGCATTTACCAATGAAGGACAGTCCCGGATCATCTCCAGAACCGAGATGCCCGCTGAAGCAACAACCCGCAAGACCGCTAAAAAGGACGGCACCCCGGCGCCCGCCCCTGAAACGGTCTGGCAAACCGCGCAGGGCCGCAAAATCGACGCCTCCGCCCTGAAGGGGTTGCTGGCCCTCCTGTCTAATCTGCACTGCGAAAAATTCATCGACGGCCGCAAAAAAGAAGATTTTAACAAGCCCATCTACACCCTGCAGCTGACCGGTGCCCGGCAGTACCGCCTGTCCGTATTTGCCAAGGCCCAGGAAAAAGAAAGCGGATACCCGTCAGTCTCCTCGGAAAATGACTACCCTTTCCGGTTGTCCGACAGCCTGGTTGACAAAATTAAAAAAAACATCGCCAAACTTCTACAAACGCCTGGAGCGGAAACAAGAAACTGAGGAGCCGGTATGAGAAAACTGCTATATGCTGTTTTGAGTTTGCTGATTTTATGCACAACCGCCACGGCAGATGATAAAACAGTTGCCCGGGAATTGTTAAAAAACAAACTTGACGCCGTTTTTGCGGTTTTGCAAAAACAGGACCTGGCAGCGGAGGCTAAAAACCGCGAGGTGATTGAGATCACTACGCCGCTGTTCGACTTCCCGTTAATGGCCCGGCTGACCCTGGGGAAAAAGCACTGGCCCGGGCTGACCAAAGAGCAAAAAGAAACGTTTACCCAGCTTTTTGTTAAACGGATGCAAACAGCCTATCTCGGCAATCTAACCCGTTATACCGATGAGAAGGTTTTTTATGAGCCGGCTGTTCAGGTCAAAAAGAAAATTCATATTCCGACCTTTCTGGCCTCAAAAGACAAAAAAATCTCCATGCTGTACAAGTTATATAAATCCGGTGACACCTGGAAGATCTACGACATAGAAATTCAGGGCGTCAGCATAATCCGCAGCTACCGATCGCAGTTCAGTGAAATCCTTGAAAATGGAACGATTGACAACCTTTTGCAGAAACTAGAAAAGCCGGCTGATCAATAAACTATCGCTTCTTTGTAAAAAAACCCATTGGAAACCCGGCTGGCCCGAACTTAAAAAAAGACCAATTTAATAATTCATGGCCAAACCCCACTTTCAGCTTACACGGTTTTACGACCGCCTCATGCTCGAGCGACCGGCACTGGTGATACTTTGCCTTTTGGCAGTATGTGCCTTTCTCGGTTACAGGGCCAAGGATTTCAAGCTGGATGCGTCGGCAGAAACGCTGCTTCTTAAAACGGACCAAGACTTGCAATACTCACGAATGGTCAAGAACCGCTATGGGGGCTATGATTATTTACTGATGACCTATGCTCCCAAAAGCGATCTGTTTTCAGATAAAACACTGACCGATCTATCGCGGCTGCAAGATGAATTAAAACAGATCCCGAATGTGTCATCGGTCGTGTCGATTCTGGATGTTCCCCTGCTTGAAAGTCCGCCGGTACCGCTCAAACAACTGGCGGCCCACATTCAAACCCTCCAATCGCCGACCGTAGACCGGAAACTCGCCCGCATGGAGTTCAAAACCAGCCCCTTTTATAGGAACCTGCTGGTCAGCCCGGACCTGACCGTCACCGCGCTGCAGATTAAATTCCGAACCAATGCTGCCTATGAACGCGTCAGGATCCGGCGGGACCAATTGCAGGAAAAACAAACCACCGACCGCTTTACGGTGCCGGAAATTGCCGAATTCCGGAAAGTCACCGCACAGCTTTCCAAACTTAAAGACGAGCGCAAAAAGATCCGACACCAGGCGATTGCAAAAATCCGCGAGACCATGGATCGTCATCGCGGGGAGGCCGAACTTTTTCTCGGCGGCATCACCATGATCGCAGACGATCTGATCCGCTTTATTAAAAATGACCTTCAGGTTTTCGGAATCGGGGTGCTGCTCTTTCTGGTTGTCACTTTACGTATCATTTTTAAAAATAAACGCTGGGTCTTTCTGCCGGTGGTCTGCTGCGCATTTTCCGCCATCTCCATGATGGGACTGCTGGCCATGTTCAACTGGCCGGTAACGGTAGTATCGTCCAACTTCATTTCCCTGCAGCTCATCATTACCATGGCGGTTACAATCCACCTCATCGTACGCTACCGGGATCTTTCGGTAAGCAATCCGGATGCTGATCGGAGCAAACTGATCCTCGACACCGTTCACCAGATGGCAACCCCCTGCTTGTATGCCGCCCTGACGACCATCGCCGGCTTTGGCTCGTTGCTGCTCTGTGATATTCAGCCTGTCAAAGCCTTTGGATGGATGATGATTGCCGGTATTATTGTTTCCCTGGCCGTAACGTTTCTACTTTTCCCTGCCTGGCTGATGCTGCTGACCAAAAAAACGCCGCCGCTCAGACGAAAATCACGCTATTCATTGACATCATTTCTAGCCGGTTTTACTGAAGCCCATGGCACCATGATCGTGGTTATAAGTGCGATTGTCTTTGTGCTCAGCGCAATTGGGATTTCGAAACTGGTCGTTGAAAACAGTTTCATTGACTATTTTAAGGCCACCACCGAAATTCACCGGGGAATGAAAGTCATTGACCAGAAGCTGGGTGGCACCACCCCGCTGGATGTCATTGTTGAAATGGATGCGCCTGAACCCTCTGCCCCCGTGGGCGTCGCTGAAAATGACAGGCAAGGCGGCGATGAATTCGACGAATTTGATGAATTCGAACAAACAGCTGATAAGGACAAATACTGGTTTACGGCCCATAAAATGGAGCAGGTTACAAAAATCCACGATTATCTCGACAGCCTGCCGGAAACCGGCAAAGTCATATCCCTGGCAACGATGCTCAAAATCGCTGAAAAATTAAACCATAACCGGCCGTTAAACAATTTTCAACTGGCCCTGCTTTACAGCGAACTGCCCACCAGATTTAAGGCCATGCTGTTAAAACCCTATGTGTCCGTCGCAAACAATCAATTGCGTTTTTCCATCCGCATTAAGGATTCCGAAAAATCTTTAAAACGCGACCTGTTATTGAAAAAAATCCGGCACGACCTGATCTCTAAGATCGGTTTAAAAAAAGAACATGTCCATTTAGCCGGGCTGATGGTACTGTACAACAACATGCTGCAAAGCTTGTTCGACTCGCAAATCCTGACGTTGGGGGTCGTCGTGCTGGCGCTAATGGGGATGTTTCTGATCCTGTTCAGGTCTTTAAAACTGGCCCTGATCGCCATAGTACCCAACCTGCTTGCCATTGGAGCCGTGCTCGGTTTCATGGGCTGGATGAAAATTCCCCTTGACATGATGACGATCACCATTGCGGCCATCAGTATCGGTATTGCGGTTGACAACACCATTCACTATATATACAGATTCAAATATGAGTTTGCAGTTGGGCGAAATTACATCCAAACCGTTCATCGCTGTCACGAAAGCATTGGTTACGCCCTGTATTATACATCACTGACAATTATCACCGGTTTTTCCATCCTGGCCCTGTCGAATTTCATTCCCACGATTTACTTCGGGCTGTTGACGGGCCTGGCGATGTTCATCGCCCTGATTGCCGCCCTGACGCTGCTGCCGCAACTGCTGATCATCTTTAAGCCTTTTGGCCGGGAAGGTATGCAGGAAGGGTAAAATAAAGCTCTGACTGCAGGCGAGCAAACGAAATTTTGAAAATACACTACTCAAATTTGACGATTTTTTTATTCGACTGCCTGCCTATGGCGAGGTGAACGCTGGATATTCGGTACTCATCATTTTTCCCCATTCAACGTTCGATGTTCGTCCTTTCATCAGGGTTGATGTCGAACGTTCATCTTTAATTTTAGGCACTTAGCCGCCCAGGTAAGCTTTTTTGACATCTGGATTTTCGAGCAGCTCGTTGGAAGGGCCTTCGAGGACGATGTGGCCATTTTCCAGCACGTAGCCCCGGCTGGCAAATTTCAGGGCCAGGCGGGCATTTTGCTCCACCAGCAAAATGGTGGTCCCTTCAGAATTGATTTCCTTTAAGGCCTCGAACATACTCATCATCAACAGGGGTGCCAGCCCCATGGAAGGTTCATCCAGCAGCATGACCTTGCGCCCGCTCATGTAAGCACGACCGACGGCCAGCATCTGCTGCTCACCCCCGCTGAGGGTGCCGGATTTCTGGGTCTGGCGTTCTTCCAGGCGGGAAAAGATGGAAAACACGCGACTGATGTCCTTCTGGATCTGCTCCCGGTCCCTCCGGGCAAAAGTGGCCAGCATGAGATTTTCGGTCACCGTTAGATTTTCAAATAAACGCCGGCCCTCGGGCACATGGGAAATTCCCAGTTTGCTGACGACCTTGTCCGGTTGATATTTCAGCAGGTCCTTGCCCTGGAAAGTCATTTTCGAGCCGGCCTCAACAGGCACCATCCGGGAGATGGCTTTTAGCGTAGTGCTCTTGCCGGCCCCGTTGGCTCCGATAATGCAAACAATTTCGCCTTCATCGATTTGAAAATCAAGTCCGTGCAGGGCTTTAATGTTGCCGTAGGATACGCGTAATTCATTGACGGCCAGTAGCATTATTCCACAATCTCCTTGCCCAAATACGCATCGATCACTTTGGGGTTGTTTTGAATTTCTTCCGGTGTGCCCTCCGCAATCACCTCGCCAAAAACCAGAGTCTGAATTTTCTGGCAAAGCTCCATGACTACCCGCATGCGGTGTTCAATGAGAAAAATGGCCATGCCCAGCTCCCCGTGAATCTGCCGGATGATGTCCATCATTTGCAAAAGCTCTTCAGGGTTCATTCCGGCTGTGGGTTCGTCCAGAAACAGGACCTTGGGTTCCATTGCCAGCGCCCGGGCCATCTCCACCCGTCGCTGAGCGCCGTACGAAAGGTTTAAAACAATCTGGTCGGCAAATTGCTCGACACCCAGCATTTTTAACAGGCGAAAGGCGATTTGCTCGCTCTCGGCTTCCTGCTGATGCCGGCGGGCGGTGCCGAAAAAAGCCCCCGCCAGCCCGTAGGTCAGCTTGGAATAGCGCGCCATCTTGACGTGTTCGAGCACCGTCATGTGGCGCCACAGCAACATATTCTGGAAGGTGCGCCCAATTCCCAACGAAGCGATCACATGGGGCGAACGGCCGTTTAACTCGGTGCCATCCAGCAGGATTTTTCCTTCCGTGGGCTGATAAATGCCGGTGATAAGGTTGAAAATGGTGGTTTTGCCGGCCCCGTTGGGGCCGATCAGCCCCCGGACCTGGCCGGGCTCAATGGCAAGCTCATAGTTATGAACAGCCCTCAAGCCACCGAAGTAATGGGTCATTTTTTCGATTTGCAGCAAAGACATGCATTACCCCTTAGTCTGCCATCTTTTTCGGCTGAATCAGTTTCTTGACATCGAATTCTTTGAAGGCAATCAGCCCCGTGGGGCGAAAAATCATTACCAGAATGAGCAGCAGCGGGATGATGATCCACTTGTAGAGTTCCAGCGGCCGCAGGGCTTCGCCCAGCAGGCTGATGCCGCAGGCACCCACAATGGATCCATACACCGAGTTCAGCCCCCCGAAATAGACCATGGCCAGCAATTCGGCCAGCTTCTGGATGCCGAAAGTACCCGGATTAACATAACGCAGAACGTGGGCGAAAAGCCCCCCGGCAACACCGGCCCAGAAAGCGCCGAACAAAAACGCCAGGATCTTGGTCTTTCGGGTATCGACGGTCATGGCGTCGGCGGCCATCTCATTGTCCCGCACCGCGTTGAGGGCTTTTCCCATGGTGGAACGCACAAAATTGTTGATAATCCAAATACAGATCACGGTGGTGGCGAACACCACGGGCAGGTTGGCCCAGTCCGGCTGGCTGCCCAGTCCGCGGGGGCCGCCCACGACCTCCAGGTTCTCAATCAGACTCTTGACGATAAACATGAACGCCAGGGAGATAATCGCCAGGTAGTCGCCCCGGGTTCGAAACGACGGAATGGCGACCGCCAGCGCGCCCACGGCAGCCACCAGTCCCCCTATCAGCAAGGCAATCGGGAAAAAGAAAGGCCCCATGGCCGGCGGCAGCAGAGCGGCCCCGAAAAGCCGATCATCGGTAAACAGCCAGACGGTAAATACCGAGGCACCGTAAGCGCCCAGGGCCATAAATCCCGGGTGCGAACATGAAAACTCGCCCATGTACCCGTTGATAATATTTAAGCTCAAGGTCAGCATCACGGCGATAAGCATTAATTTGAGCACCAGCACCCGGTAGTCGCTCATCTCCGCCCAGATGTGAAGAACAGCGTAAAACAGCAGCAGGTGCAAAATAACGGACAGGAACATTTTATAGTCGAGCAGCTTGGCCGCCAGGCGGTTCATGGCCGCAGTGCTCAGCCGGGCAACGACGGCAACTGGTAGAAGATAAATCAGCATGATGTAAAGGGCGATACTGGGAATCAAGAGCGGTTTTTTCAGCATGATGACAAAGCCGAAAAGCACCGGCACCTTGGGAAGTCCAATCCCCCAGGCCAGGGGGTTGCCGACAAACTGCTCCAGTGTTACAGCCGCCAGGGCACCCAGAAACCAGGCCAACAGCGGAACCCGGGAAGCCGCAACCCGCAACCCGCTCAACAGCTGTCTCCTGTCAATTGACAATTTATCACTTGTTGCTTCCATTTAACGTCCTTTACAGTCTCAACCGTGCACTGTATGCCTCCCCGAAAAATCCATGGGGTCTGAAAACCAGGATCAACAAAACAATTGTGTAGGCAATAAAATCGCGCAGGGTCGAAGGGAAAATCATGGGCACAAACATCTCGATAAACCCCAGCAAAAAACCGGCCAGGGTGGCGCCCACGACCGATCCCCGGCCTCCCAGAATGGCGGCCACAAAT
>JAOZSC010000114.1:3847-7590 GCA_029939875.1 Desulfobacterales bacterium | reverse complement strand
GTTCTCTGGTATACGGGTATGGCCATAAGATGCTATCTTCACCACCAGTCTATTTGGAGTTTGGCAAGTGTCGGCAATCTCCCCGGATGAAACACATCCATTCATGTTGGAACGGTGAGACCGGCCGGACGCGGGGCAATAATAACCGGTTTGCGGTTAATGTCAACAAAATTATTGGCATGCTGCCCGGTTGGATCCAGTGCTGCGGTGTGGACGGCACCCCGTAGCGGATTTGCAGGGCCTCCGGGGAACAAAAAGATTGTTCTACAGTTGCTGATTTGATATGTTAGCGCAATCCAGATTCATATGGCGCGGACTGGTAACTTCTCAAAAAGTTGGGGCGCCCCGCACAATATGCATTTTGATTTCACTAAAGGTGTCCATAAAACAAGGGGGGGATTTGCTGGCCAAAATTCTCAGCAGTGCGATTATTGGGATAAACGCTTACCGGGTAGAGGTGGAAGTGGACATTACCTCCGGGCTGCCGACCTTTACCACGGTGGGACTTCCGGAAACTTCCGTCAAAGAAAGCAAAGAGCGGGTAAAATCCGCGATCAACAATTCGGGCTATCGCTTCCCCGATGATCGCATCACCGTGAACCTGGCGCCGGCTGACATCAAAAAAGAAGGCACCGGTTTTGATCTGCCGATTGCTCTGGGAATCCTTGCGGCGACGGGCGTCATTCCGAATCCGGAGCTTTCCCGCTATCTCATCCTGGGGGAACTATCGCTGGATGGCCGTGTAAAACCGGTCAGGGGATCGCTGTCAATGGCACTGGCCGCCAGGGACGCTGGCTACGGCGCTATTATCGTGCCTTACGACAACGGCCCCGAAGCTTCGGTGGTGACAGACATATCCGTGCTGCCGGTGAAAACCCTGGCCGAGGTCGTGAGTTTTTTCAGGGGCTTTTCTCAAATTGAACCGCAAAATACGGACATTTCCGCCGTTTTTGACAAACATTGCCATTTCGAGGTGGATTATGCCGACGTCATGGGCCAGGAACATGTCAAACGAGCCCTGGAAATTGCCGCTGCCGGTGGCCACAACCTGGTGATGATCGGTCCCCCGGGCTCCGGAAAGACCATGCTGGCCAAACGGCTGCCGACCATTCTGCCGCCTATAAGCTTTGAAGAAGCCATTGAAACCACGAAAATATTCAGTGTGATCGGGCTGCTGGAAAACAACCAGGCCCTGATCACCCGGCGACCGTTTCGCTCACCGCATCACACCATTTCCGATGCCGGCCTGATCGGCGGCGGGCACAATCCACGACCCGGGGAGGTGAGCCTAGCCCACAACGGCGTTTTGTTCATGGATGAGCTGCCTGAATTTAAAAAACACGTGCTGGAGGTGCTGCGCCAGCCCCTGGAAGATTTGCAGGTTACCATTTCCCGGGCCTCTTCCACCCTGACCTATCCGTCAAGTTTTATGTTGGTGGCCGCCATGAATCCGTGTCCGTGCGGGTATTTTTCAGATCCCCAACACGAATGCCGATGTTCCTACCAGCAGATTCATCGCTACCGCTCTAAAATATCGGGTCCTTTGCTGGATCGCATCGACATCCACGTGGAAGTACCGGCCGTGCCGTATAAAGACCTGATGGGCGATGCGGGGGCCGAGCCGTCGGCTGCAATTCGCAAACGGGTGGCCGCCGCTCGCCAGATTCAATCCGAGCGTTTTTCCCGGGCCAAATTTCACTGCAACGCCCAGATGAGCAGCCGACACATCAAAACCCACTGCAAAATCGACGATGCCTCCCGGCGTTTGCTGGAATCGGCTATCGACAAGCTCGGTTTTTCGGCTCGGGCCTTTAACCGCATCCTCAAGATCGCCCGCACCATTGCCGATTTGCAGGCAGCACCCGGCCTTCAGGTCGATCACATCTCCGAAGCCATTCAATACCGCAGTTTAGATCGCGGGGGACAGTTTAAATAGGTCCCATCCATAAATGGTCTTTTTTCCGCTGGGCTGCGTTCTCCGCGGGAAATACGCATAGCGCACGGCGCATAGGGCATAGCGAACAAAAGAACGTGGTTTGCCAATGTCGTCATTCCCGGTGCAGGCGAGGTTAAATTTGTTTTCGATAAGGCCATCCGGTACTAAAAACCAGCGTTGTACTTCTCGTTGGACGAATGGACAAAATTTTGTTACAAGATTGCCATGACAAAAATTGTTGATCTTCAAGCATACCGCACCCGGACGTTTGAGCAAAAAGGTTTCGGCCCCTGGCAAAAACGTTTTTCAGAAACCTTTGACCTGCGAACCCGTCTGACAGATTTTTCAGACCGGACACTGCACTACCTGGCACAACCCGGTGAACTGAGCTCGGTGGCATATTACGAATTTATCATGGGGGTGTTGGATCTGGGCGCTGCGCCCAAGTTTCACTATCTCGAAAACCGTGACCAAATGCGGGTGGTGGATATTCATCTTTTTCTGGCGGACCAGGTGCGATTTGAGATGATGCGGCGTCTGGAGTGGATCGAACGTTTTGAAGCGGAAAATTTCAGCCTGTTTGAGCTGGTGCGGGATTTCGACAGGATTGCCGCCCGCTGTCGGGAAAAACCGCCGGAGCTGGCACCATCGCATCCGGATTATGCGATCTACACCCCTCTCGCCGCCGGCGATAAGGAGGTGTTTGTTCGTCGTCTGCTCCAACCGGCGCTTGACACCTTTAAAGAAAGGCTGTAGGCGGCAGCCTTTCTATTAAAGGGTCAAAACGGATGAAAACTTATTGCGCCGGAATATAGGGTACGTCTTCGCCCCACCATCCCTCCTGCTGGGACTGCTGCGCATCGGTCTGGGTGGGATTTTTATATCCCCACCAGCTGAAATACATGTGGTCATTGGTTTTGTAAATGGTGTCATGCTTGTACCATTCGGCACTGCATCCCACCAGTCCGGCCAAAAAAACCGCGGCAATTAACAAAAAAACAAACTTTTTCATAACAACCCTCCTTTTTGAATTAAAACAGAATCAAATTGAATCCCCCGACTGTTTTAACCTTCGGCCTATTATAACCAGCGTTGCCGAAAAGTCCATCAAAAAATCAAATTATCGGTCAAAAGAAGCTAAAGTCCGCCTTCCCCCAGGCCGACAACAATAATGATGAAAAATGCGATTTTACTTGTTACGGCTTTCTGCCTGCTGGCCGGCTGCTCCACACCGGGATTCTGGCGCGCATGGACAACGAGGCTCAGCTGGCCGCTCTTCTGGCCCACGAAATGGCCCATTGCACCCATCGGCATGCCTTGAAAGTGATGCGGCGCATCAATAACCGTTCCATGTACATGGCTGCCATTGACCAAACCCTGGGCAAGATTCCGGTCGTTCGGGAACTGGCCCGGTTTCTGGGCCATACCGCCGCTATGGCCGCAGTAAACGGCTACACCCGTGAGCTTGAAACCGAAGCAGATCGCGTTGGCCTTGACCTGGTGGTCAAAGCAGGCTATGATCCTAGGCAGGCTTTGACGCTTTTTGAACATCTCAGGCGCGAAATTGAAATCGAAGGGATCAAGGAGCCCTTTTTTTTCGGGACCCATCCCAATGTGCAGCAACGCATCGAAAACGTCAGCGGCTGGTTGGCATCCGAACTCGATGACCGATTTGTCGGCGTTGTCAACGGGCCGATATTCCGGGCGCGGTTGAAACGGCTGATGCTGGTCAACGTCCGGCTGGATTTGCGGCAGGGACGATTTACCGCGGCCCGCCGGGGAGTGGAAAAATACCTGCTGATAAACA
>JAOZSC010000114.1:0-3837 GCA_029939875.1 Desulfobacterales bacterium | reverse complement strand
GGATCAAGGAGCCTTTTTTTTTCGGGACCCATCCCAATACCCCCGACAGGACATACATTGAAGGCTATTTGAGACAATGTGCCGTCAACCAAAAAGGATAATGAAAAAATTAAGCGCCCTGCTGCTGTTGCTGCTTTTTATTTCCGGTTGTGCGTCCAGCGCCCAGAAGCGCAGTTTGAAGGATCTGCCGGATGTGGACTTTAGCGTTGAAATTCCCGGGGGATGGTGGAAGCCGGCACGTGTTAACAAATACCTGATCACCAGAGACGGCGCTATCAAGCAGTATGTGCTCATTCAGCAGCGTCCTATCGACCGCCCCTTCCGGCATACGAAAAAAACCATCAACCGGGGCATGCTGCCCCAGGAAGCCGCCGGTGTGATTATTGACGAAATCGCTTCCGACCGCTATATTCTGAATTTTAAGGTCCTGGAAAATGCCCCGGCCGTTATCGACGGAAATGCCGGGTTTAAGATTTTGTTTACTTACGGGGATAAAAAAGGATCGTCATACAGAACGCTTTACTACGGGTTTATCCGTGGTGACTCATTTTATAATCTGCGTTACAACGCCAAGCTGCAATATTACAACGACAAGGACCTTGCCGATTTTAAAGCAATTCTAAAAAGCTTTCAGCTGGTGAATCGGTAAACCCGCGCGATTGCTTGACTCCGGCTGTCAAATCATGGAAATACTTTACCCGGATTCAAAATACCGTTGGGGTCAAAAAGGCTCTTGACGCGCTTCATCCATTCAAGGCTGGAACCATGCTCGGCCGTCATGAATTTTCGCTTCCCCAATCCGATCCCATGTTCTCCGGTGGCGGTGCCGCCCAGTCCCAGCGATCGGGTTACCAGCCGTTCCACGATTTCATTGATCAGCTCCCATTGCCGGGTGTCGCCCTTTTTGCCGACAATGTTTAAATGCACATTGCCGTTTCCGGCGTGGCTGATGTAATAGCTCACCAGGTCCGTGGACGCCAGCTCTTCGCGGATGGTGGCAATTAGCGGCGAATAAGCGGTGATGGGCACTGCCACGTCCATCACCAGGACATTGCTGTCCGGATGATTGCGGATGATCATCTCCCCCAGCGCGTGCCGGGCCTTGAAAATGCGGTTGCGTTCCGCCCGGCCGACTCCCGGTTCAAACTTGCGGCAACCCAGGTTGTTGCAGATTTCAGAAGCGATTTCCAGTACTTCGGCCAGCTGGCCGGTGGTGGAGCCGTGAAATTCCATAAACAGGGTGGGGGCGATGGCCAGGGTCAGGTCTTCTTCCCGGTTCATCAACGCAACACACTCGGGGCCCAGCAGTTCGAGGGCCGCCGGGTGCAGTCCGTTGTGCATGATTTCAAAGACCGCTTTGCCGGCGTCTTCCACCGAGGCAAAAGTGGCCACAGCAGCGGAAAATTCCGCCGGCAGTCCGGCCAGCCGCACGGTGGCGCCCACCACTAGCCCCAGGGTGCCTTCTGAGCCGACAAACAGACGGATCAGATCGTAGCCCGAAGAGGTTTTACTGGCCCGGGTTCCCAGTTCGATGATTTCGCCGTTGGCCAGCACAACGGACAGTCGCAATATGTAGTCCTTGGTAGACCCGTAATAGACGGTGCGGATGCCGCTGGCATTGTTGGCGATCATGCCGCCCAGGGTGGCCCGGGCGCCGGGATCCGGAGGAAAAAACAGCCCCGTGTGTCGCAGCTTCTCATTCAAGTCCTGATAGACGAGCCCGGGCTCCACATCGGCCTGGAAGTCCTCGGTGCGAATATCCAGGATGCGATTCATCCGGGAAAAATCCAGCACAAGGCCCCGGTCCACCGGAATGGGATTGCCCTCCAGGCTTGACCCGGATCCCCAGCCGGTGACCGGCAGCAGGTTGTCGTTGGCGTACTTGACAATGCGGGCCACTTCGGTTCGATCCACCGGCCAGATGACGGCCTCGGGCCGGCAGGGCCGGTGGTGGGACTCGTCTTTGGCGTGCAGATCCAGCACCGATTCGCCGGTGGAAAAGTGGTCCGGGGCTACCATGGCCCGCAAATTTTTAATATGGGTGTCATCGAGCGGGTTGAAATTCAATTGAACCTCCTTGTTCGGTACTAAGTTCTGATTAAATTGAGCGATTTTATTGATGTTGCGCTCCCCGCCCGGGAATTGGCCGGCATAGACATTGATTGCCGGCAAAAACCGCTCAATTTAGATTCTATTTAACCCTGCACACTAATAATTTTTCCATTTTTCCCTATAGCATAACTCGCAGTCAAAAGCGAGCCAGACGGCAAGTGAAATACACGGTGGGGATGAATAAACCGGCTTGCATATTTGGCTTTTCATTTTGTTTACGATCGAATAAGGTTGCACTTTGCGCCGTTGAGGGGTATCGAAAACCAGCAATTTCTGCCGCTCTCGGCAGCTGATATGGTCAAAGGCATCCCAGGCGAATAGAAGCGGATAGTGAGGACACCATGAACGCAGTAAACTACGTTGATCAGGGCGCTGAACGGTATGTGACCGGAAATGTCCAGCAGTTTGACCAGAAAGACGAAATGTTCAAGCGTCCCTTCTGGGACCCGTCCATGCAGCCGTTGGGTAAAAAATTTTATTATGACCGGGTGATGCCCAAAGATCGTCCGGGATACCGGCTTGAGGACCAGGCCATGGTAAACGCCGCCTGGCACCTGGAAAACACCTGCGCCCAGGGCGTGCGCGGGGGCCGCATGGGGCTGTACGACTGGGATTGGGACGGAAAATTCGACTTCCCCCGGGTGCCGGCCGGCTTGAAGATATCCACAGATGACCCGGCGGCGGTCACCCGGCAGGTAAAAAAAACGGCTTCTTTTTTCGGGGCAGCCCTGGTGGGCATCTGCAACCTGGACCGCCGCTGGCTGTATTCTCCGGTTTACCTGCTCACGGCGCAAGGCGGCCGGATCGCGGCCAACGAGGTGCCGGCTGAAATTAAAACCGCGATTGTCATTGCTATAGAAATGGACTATGTGGGCATCCGCTGTGCGCCGGCCCATCCAGCATCGGCGGCCACCGGCCTGGGATACTCCCGGATGGCGTTTACGGCGGGCCTGCTGGCGCAGTTTATCCGCGGGCTGGGCTTTCAGGCGATTCCCTGCGGCAATGACACCGCCTGTAGCATTCCTTTGGCCATCGACGCCGGTCTGGGTGAAATTGCGCGCAACGGTCTTTTGATCACTCCGCAGTTCGGTCCCCGGGTGCGCCTGGCCAAAGTGTTGACGGATTTGCCGTTGGTAGCGGACAAACCCATTGAATTCGGCGTGCGCGATTTTTGCCTCATATGCGAGAAGTGCGCCCGCAAGTGCCCGAGCCAGTCCATCATGTATGGCCCTGCCTCTGACAAGACCCATAACATGTCCAACCGGCCGGGGGTCAACACCTGGCACATCAATGCCGAAACCTGCCTGGCCTTCTGGGCCGCCAACGGGGTGGACTGCGCCACCTGCATCCGGGTCTGTCCGTTTAACAAGCCGGCCGGCATCTTTCACGATTGGATTCGGTGGGGCATCAGCCGCATCCGTCAGCTGGACAAGTTATTTTTGTGGGGCGATGATGTGATGGGATACGGCCGCAAGGGCCATTCGGATCGTTTTTGGCACCAATAATCACTCAAATTTTGTGCCTGACTTTCTCTTAAAGATAATTCTCACCTTCGATTCGTTTCAATTCGTCGCTGGTGAAAGAATTGGGTGCCATCATCAGGTGCGAGCCCTGAGCGGGCAAAGCCGGGAATTGCTGGAAAATCCCCACATTCGCAAGACGTACCTGGGGTTATAAAAAAGGAAGGTGATGATGACTTTTTATAACGTGCAAGACATCGAGGTG
>JAOZSC010000113.1 GCA_029939875.1 Desulfobacterales bacterium | reverse complement strand
TTTTAAGGTTGAAAGAAACGAAAAATTATGATCTAATTTAAGGGTTAGGCGATCCACCTGCCCTAATATTTCAAGACGCTCAGAAGCAGGGAAAGGACACATAAGGTTATCTGCAGGGAGCCAAGAAGCTGGGCGCCGCTTACACCCTGACCAAGCCGATTGATCGCGAAAAAATGATCCAGGCGATTAAAGATACACTGAAAGGCCCTTAATCACGGCAGGAAGCATCTAACGTGAAATTGTTTCTCCCGGCATGCCTGTTCGTTAGCCTTATGGCGCTTCCAACCCACGCGGACATTATTTATTTTAAAGACGGAATGAAAACCGTCTGTCAGCAAAAAGCGTGGGAGCAGGACGGTGAAGTGAAGTGTGAATATGGCGGCTGGGTGATCAGTTACCAAAAAAAAGATGTCCTGCGGATTGTTAAAACAATACCTGAAAAAAAACTGGCACCGCCAAAAACAAAAAAGCAGAACACATCGCAAACTGCCAGTGTCACCGCCCCGGCGGTAAAAAAACCGCGTGCCTTAAGCCCGGGTAGCCTGGCTTTTTATGATCCAAGACGTCCTTACAAATACTGGGCCTCTAAAAATTCCAAACACAAAACCTTTAAAAAAGCTGTTGATGCTCTGGCCAAACAATATGGCCAATCTCCCAGCTGGATTCAAGCCCACATGGGCGATTCCAACGACCTTGCGCAGATTCATCTAAATCTGGCACACCCGGATACCAGCCAGCACGTCGCGAGTGCTAAAGCGGCCGACAAAACTCCACCGGGAATTGTTTTTTACAACCCCAGAAGAGCCTATCCTTACTGGACCGGCCGATCGGCAAAGTACAAAACCTTCAAAGCTGCCATCAACTCGCTGGCCAGTCAGTTTAATCGTTCTGCCCAGTGGATTCAGGCCAATATGGGATCCACCAATAATCTCAACGAAATCCGGAAGAATCTCATCAGCCGCAAAACAGCTGAAGCAGGTGATTGACAAGTTCGACTATTTCACGTACAATAAATATTTGATTGTGATATAAGCTATTTATCCTGCACCTGATGCCGGAATGGCTGTAATGAGATGTTAGAAAGGATCTGCAGTAATGTCCATCTTGAACCGGGATGTCGTTGTGGCCATCAGGTTTGTCACCAGTTGCGTGACGGCCGGGTTTTTGATATTCTTCATTTCCGCCCTCAGTGGAGAGGATCTAATCAAAAATCAGAATACCATCAAGCAACTGGAGGCCATTCAGTCCGAAATAACCGCCGAACTGCAAGGGGGCATAGACCGCAGAATCAAGCAATTGGGTGAAGTCCCGGAGGTCGATCCGTACCGACAGTTTTACTGTGCGGAGCTGGCCAAGGAAATCCATGAAATTTCCTATTTAACCGAAAAACAAAAAATCGCCTTCGATGCCTTTAATGTTCGCGACTTTGAGCACAAATCCGGGCGCCTGGTAGCCTACTCCGAAACCGGCAATCTCAAACAACTGCTCAATGAGCTTGAAACGGTGAAGCGGGAGCTGAAAAATTCTGCCAATCTGCTGGATAAAAAGCGCAGCAAACTTGTCCGTCAGCGCACGGCCTACATTATTTTATTTTTTGTTCTATGGCTTGGGATCTTCCTTTACTATGGTCGTGGCGTACTGAGATAAACCTCAACGTTGCATAAACAATATGTATGAAGCCTATTACAACCTGAAATCAAAACCGTTTCAGATAACGACGGATCCAAAATTTCTCTGGCTCGGTGAGAAGCACTCCGAAGCGCTGGCTGCCCTGAAATACGGCATTCTTGAAAACAAGGGGTTTCTGGTGCTCACCGGAGATGTGGGAACCGGTAAAACCGCGCTGATCAATCGTCTCGTGAAATTGATCGACATGGCGGCAATTGTCGCCGCCATACCGGATCCTGGACTCGATGCCCTGGACTTTTTTAATATCCTGGCAACTGAATTCCGGGTGAGAAAAAAATTCCAGAGCAAGGGTGCTTTTCTTATCTTCCTGAAACAATTTTTATACAAGGCCTATGCTTCACACAAGAAAGTACTGCTAATCGTTGATGAAGCCCAGCGTTTGAACCACGATCTTCTCGAGCAGATACGCCTGCTGTCCAATATTGAATTAGAAAACAGGAAATTGATCAACATTTTTTTTGTAGGTCAGCCCGAATTTAATGATATGCTGATGCAGGAGCGTAACAAGGCGGTTCGACAGCGTATCACCGTAAACTATCACATCGACCCGTTGAATGGAGCCGAAACCGACAAGTATATCCGCCACCGGCTGAAAATCGCCGGTGCCACTCGAAAAATTTTCACTCCGGATGCCGTTCACGAAATTTTTGCTTTTTCAAACGGATACCCACGCCTGATCAACATTGTTTGCGATCATGCCCTGCTGACCGGTTATTCGACCGGCCTGGACTCAATCGACGCCAAGGTGATCCTGGAATGTAAAAAAGAGCTTCAGATTCCGGTTGAAATCAACCTTGAAAACGGCAATGGCCTAAAAAACGGTGTCAAACACCCCATCCTTCCGCCCCCCCCTGATCATCTGACGCCCGCGCCATCCCGTGGGAAAAAGATGGCCCTGGTTGCCGTGCTGCTCATGCTGCTGGCCCTTGGGGGCTACTTTGCTTACGATATGAATTCCAGCGATTCGCCCCGGTGGTCCATGCAGGACATTGCCCCCGAACAGTATCAGGGCCCAACCCCCGATGTCAGGCAGGCGGTGAAAGATGCCGAAGCCACCGTGAATGAAATCAAGCCGCAGAAACCGGTTAAAACCACTGCCGCCGGCAGTGAGCCGATCGCCGGCAATTCTGCAGCGCAGCCGCCTGCCATACAGCAAACGCCGGCCCAGGAACAAATCACCACGCCGCAGACAGCCCCTTTAATGCAGCGCAAGTTTCTGATTTACTTCAAACTTAATTCAAACGAACTGCCCGACGCGTCCTTTGAAACCCTGGAGCGAATCGCCCGCTTCCTGAAGCAAAATTCCACAGCCACAGTGCACATCAAGGGTTATGCGGACTCAACCGGCAGTTATAGCTATAATGTCAGTGTCTCCGGATTCCGGGCCAACACCATCAAAACTTATCTCGTGGGAAAAGGGATCGATCCGTCCCGAATCAAAGCCTCCGGCCTGGGACCTGAAAATCCCATCGCTTCAAATGCGACCAGCCAGGGCAGACAAAAAAATCGCCGCGTTGAAATCGAATTGAATGTCGAGCCACCAGGGTAGGCTGCAACGATGCGACATCAAGGTTTACCTCAACGATGCAACAGTAAAGTTTAATCAACTTACTCAACTCATTCAACCTAATCAACCAAACCAACCCCATCAACCATCACCCTGTTTCAACCAGTACGGGTTAATCAAGTCCTCAAATATGGTCATGGCGGCTTCGGCTCCCTGCCCCGCTGCGGTAACAATCTGCTTGTAGCCGCCTTGCACATCTCCGGCGCAATACACACCGGGGATATTGGTGCGATGTTTGTCGTCGTGTTGGATATAGCCGTTTTCGTTGATCGCAACCCCAACTTTACGGGCCAGTTCAACGGCGGGCACATACCCGATGGCGATAAACACACCATCGGTTTTAAACGCAAATTTCTCCCCTGTTTTACGGTTGCCGAGAAGGATTTCTTCGACCCGCTCCTCACCCCTGATTTCCTGGATTTCCGTATCCCATAGCACCGATATGTTGTTGTCTGACAGCTGCTGGACCAAGAATTTCTGGGCTCTTAATTTTTCCCGCCGGTGGATCAGCGTGACATCAACTCCCATGTTAAACAGGTGCAGGGCCTCGGTAACCGCGCTGTTTCCGCCGCCAACCATGACCACCTTTTTGCCTTTGAACAGGGGCCCGTCGCAGGTGCTGCAGTAGCTGACCCCCCGGCCTGACAGCCGGGATTCACCGGGCACATCCAGGCTGCGATGGGTGGCTCCGGTAGCCAGCAGCACGGCTTTGGCGTTAAATTTCCTGCGACTGGTCACCACATTGTGTGGATTTCCGGGCTGCAGGTCGACTACGGCTTCCCCCTGAAAAATCTGGACGTACTCCAGGGCGTGACTCACCAGGATGTCCACCAGGGTCTTGCCACCAACCGAGGTAAAGCCGGGATAATTTTCCACAACCGGGGTGGTGGCCACCTGCCCTCCCAAGGCCTCGCGTTCCACCACGGCAGTCTTTATCCCGCTGCGCACCGCATAGATGCCAGCCGTCAATCCGGCCGGCCCCCCGCCGATGATGACCAGATCGGCGTCAACCAGCTCCGCATCGCTGTCGGGAATAAAAATGCTTTGGGGTTCCAGTTTCAGCAGAGACAGGATAAAAACCTCTTCGGTCTGTGCGCCCTGGCCGATTAAAACATCATTGGCATAGGCCTGGGGCACACTCTGGGCAGAATATTGAGTTGCCAGCTCCGGTTCGCTCTGAATGTCGACGATTTCCAGCGAGATGGTATCCGGCATCTCAACGGCGGCCTTGACCGCATTGACGGCCTCCTGGGGGCAATAGGGGCACGTCGGACTCACAAAGACCTTGATGTTGCGTTGTGAATCAATTTTTTTGATGACCTTGACAGATTGGTCGCTGAGATTGCTTTTACCAGACCCAACCAGAATCAGGGTTTCAAGAAACGTCCTGGCCTCTTCTCCCATGGGCGCGCCCAACCAGCGAATGGAATAATGCTCCGGTGCGATCAGCAGCGTGGGCGAATGGGTGACATTCCATTTTTGCGCCAGCTCGTGATCCAGGCCGTACTCTCTAATGGTGATGCGTGCGCCCAACTCCCTGAAAGCCCGGATGACCTGCCGGTTGGCCTGGGCAAAAACGTCATCCTGCCCCTTGGTGGTAAAAAGAAACAGTTCGATTTTGTTGGGCAGTTGCTCAAAGGTGGCTTTGAGCTGCCGCAGATGGGCTTCACTGGCCATCTCACTCTGGGGGCTGCCGTCTTGCTGCATGCGAACTTCTCCTTGTTTTTATATTCAGTGAATCTTGAGCCGCTTCTTCCATCGCTTCACGCAGCAGACATTTTGCAATCTGCAGATCCTCGCTGCTGGTAATTTTTATATTACTCCGGCTGCCGGTGACAATCGTTACGGGAGCTCCAAGATACTCCACCAGCGATGCATCATCGGTTCCCGTGTTTCCCTCACGCCGGGCAAACTCATGGGCTTTTTTAATCAATTCAAGATCAAACGCCTGGGGGGTCTGAGCTAGCCAGATATCCCCTCTTTTAAGGGTGCTTAAAATCCGTCCGGACGCATCGGCCTGCTTCAGAGTGTCGAAGGCCGGCACTGCCAGGATACAGGCCCCGGTTTGTCCGGCGCCTTTAATGCAGGCAACCAGCTGGTCATTGCGTATCAGCGGACGAACCCCGTCATGGATGACCACAATACTGCAGCGGCCTTCTACTTTCTGCAATCCATTGTAAACCGATTCCTGGCGACTTTGCCCACCGGCGATCAGCTTGATCTGGGTGTTAAATTTTGCCGGCATCAGAATGTTCCGGCGACAAAAATTGAAATCCTCGCCCGGGATTACCAGGCAAATCTGATCGATCTGCTCACAGTTTTCAAAGACGGTTAAGGTGCGGGTTAAAATCGGAAGGCCCGCCAGCGGCAGATATTGTTTGCGCAGGGCAGCCTGCATGCGGGTTCCGCTTCCAGCGGCAACGATGACGGCAGATACCATGGTTTTCTCAGTGAGAGCTCCTCCCGCACAGCGGGAGGCATCAGGAAGCCCCTTGAAAGGGGCAAAAACAATTTTCTAAATACCAAAAGAAACTAAAGTTGTAGAACTAAATATTGAGCATTAAATGCTGTTTTTGAGATGGTTTCTACATGAGGTATTTAAGCTCGACTGGCAGCGGAATCCCTTTGCCCATGGTATCTTCACCATAATTTTCGCCGGCCAGAATTTCAATATCCTTCAGCGCTCTTGCATCGCCTTCGAAGATAACTTTTTGCAACTTTTCTTTCTGGATTTTGCCCCCGGCCCACTGCATGTCCAGCACACTACTGGCGTCGAAGCGGTCTTCAGCGACAAGCATTTCCACTTGTCCGCCATAATGCTGAACGATCTTGGCCACCAACAGACTGGGACGGGCATGAAACCCCAGTTTTTGTGGAATCCCGACCTTTATCCGGGTCCGCTCGACATTAACATTTAGAATTTCACGTGCCAGTTCCTGCCCGGTGGTTAAAAAATGACAGGCATAAAAAAGACCGTAATTTATGGTCCGGTCCAGAAGTATGTCCGGATCAACCAGCCGGGCCAACCGCTCCTGGACGATCAAGTATGTGTTTTTATAACCTGCCTCATGCAGATGACGTTCATAAAAATGAAGCAGGCGCCCCACCATCTGAAGCAGGTGAAGTACGACCGAGAAAGAACCGCGCAGCTGCTTGAGTTTTCGATCGCCATAGCGAAAGCCCCCATGAATGACATAGGTGTCAAAAGATGATTGCAGATTGTGCAGCAGCATTTCGTAGCGCCGGACCTCAACTTCATTAACCTTATCGGGCACAACGGACAGCAGGTCCTCGGCTGAATAGGTTTCGTAAAATTTCAATTGGTCAAAATCTTTGGTGATGTTTAAGAATTCACTGGCGATTTTGACGATGTTTTTTTTCTGCAGGTCTTTGTGCTGGTCGTCAATATCGTAGTCCAAGAGCTCGCCGGTGGTAATGCGCGGAAAATCAGCCGAACCATAACGCTGTTCGGGGATGGGAATGCCAAGCACCCGGGCTTCATCCAAAATGACCGGTGCCATGCGCAACAACGCACGGATTAAAAATTCAAAGGTTACCAGCCCTTCTTTTTGCACATCTGCATATTCAGGAAGGTCGTAATATTCCAGGCGGTTGTATATGTGCTTTTGAAAATTTGCCCCCAGGCTCAGGTGGCGTACGGCCGCCGCCAGTTCGCGGTAATAATACCAGGTTTTGTTATTCTTGGCCCCGTGAAAATCCAGAAAATCTTCAAGCAGCAAAGAAGACGATATCAGCTTGGCAAACAATTTTTTGGTAAACGCACTTTTCGGATCGCCCAACTCCGACAGGTACAGACAGCACATCAGGTAGTCATGGGAGAAAATATTTACCTTTTCATAAAAAGCATTATTAACCCGGGGGCTGGACTTTTTTATTTGCAAAATATCTTCCTCAAAAATATGCCCCGCCTCGTTTCTGATGCCGCGAGCCGGGGTTAAAAAATGATGGTTCTTAAATTTCAAACGGCCGGAGCAACCTGTAAGCCGAATTTTGTCTCCCGGTCCGGGTTGCCCCGGAGCAGGCAACGATCATTCATCTATGGATGCCGGTCGCCCGACACCTCTTGCGACCTACCCGGGAGCTCGGACGGGCAGCCCTCAAACGCTCCCCTATTTGGTCTTGCACCGGGTGGGGTTTACCTAGCTTCCCCGGTCACCCGGGGAACTGGTGCGCTCTTACCGCACCGTTTCACCCTTACCCGGCGCTAAATCCGAAGATTCGGCGCCGGGCGGTTTACTTTCTGTTGCACTTTCCTTCGCGTCGCCACGACTTCACGTTATGAAGCACCCTGCCCTGCGGTGTTCGGACTTTCCTCCGGATC
>JAOZSC010000112.1:541-7617 GCA_029939875.1 Desulfobacterales bacterium | reverse complement strand
TCGACCAGCTTCATTTGGAACGCTACCAGGATGCAATGGGTTTTTTCGGGATGATAGAAGCCGAAGACAGCCCCGAAGTCTTTAAAGCCCTGTTGGATACCGCCGAAACCTGGCTGCGAGACCAGGGCATGCAACGAATCTCAGGTCCATTCAATTTATCCATCAATCAGGAACTGGGGTTGCTGGTGGACGGTTTCGACACCCCGCCGTCGTTGATGATGGGCCACGCCCGGCCCTATTATGGCGCTCGCCTGGAAGAAAACGGCTATGCCAAGGAAAAAGACCTGCTGGCCTACATTATCGATGCGGATTTTAAACACTCCGCGGCGATGAAAACTGTCATGAAAAGAGCAAAAAGCAAACAAAACGTGCGCGTCCGGCCTCTTCAAATGTCCAATTTCAAAAAGGAATTAAATATAATTCAGGATATTTTTAATGATGCCTGGTCGCAAAACTGGAGGTATGTTCCTTTCACAGATGAAGAATTCGAGCATATGGGCAAGGATTTGAAAATGCTGGCCAACGAAGAGCTGGTCAAAATAGCCGAGGTCAACGGAGAGCCCGCTGCCTTTATGGTGACCCTGCCGAACATCAACGAAGCCATCCGGGACCTCAACGGCAGGCTGCTGCCTTTCGGCTGGCTCAAGCTGCTGTGGCGACTGAAGGTAAAATATCCCCAATCCGCACGCATTCCCTTGATGGGGGTGCGCCGGCGCTATCATGGCAGTATCCTGGGGGCCGCGCTGGCATTCATGGTGATTGCCTCCTCCCAGGAACCCGGCCTGAAACTCGGCCTCAAGAAAGTTGAGATGTCATGGATCCTGGAAGACAACATGCCAATGCGCAACATAATTGAATCCATCGGCGGCCAGGTCTATAAAACCTATCGTATCTTTGGTAAAGAACTGTAAAAGGAATTTCGAATGTTGAAGTGTGGATTCGTTTCCTTCTGCCTTAACATTAAAAACCATGCCCAGCCCCAATAACGTATTTACGGCCGTGGTGCTGGCCGCCGACCGCGGCCCGGCCGACCCGGTGGCCACCGCCGCCGGTGTTCGCTGTAAATCCATGACCCCGGTCGGCGGCAAGCCGATGGTTTTTCGCGTGCTGGATGCCCTGGCGGCAGCCGGTCAAATTAGCGCACGCATCCTGTGCGGACCTCCAAAGTCAGTTATTGACCGGGAACCCGAACTGGAAGCCCTGATCGCATCCGGGCAGGTTCAATGGTTTGAAAACCGGGCCACGCCGAGTTCAAGTGCCCTGTATGTCCTGCAAACACTACCGGATGAAACCTCGGTCCTGCTGACAACCGCCGATCACGCCCTGCTCAACCACCGAATGGTCGACTATTTTTGTTCTCAGGCCTGGCAAACCGGCTGTGATGTGGTGGTTGGCGTCGCCCGGCACGAAACCGTGACAGCCGCCTATCCCCAAACCCGCCGCACCGTCACCCGCCTTCAGGATGGCGCCTATTGCGGCTGCAACCTGTTTGCGTTTCTGACCCCCCGGGCGCGCGAGGCGGCAGCCTTCTGGCGCCGGGTCGAAAACCAGCGCAAAAAACCGCTGTACCTGATCCGCGTGCTCGGCATCACCGCCATTGTGAGGTACCTGCTGGGACGACTGTCCCTGGAAGAAGCTCTTCAGCGCGTATCCCAACGCCTCGGTTTTAAGGCTGGTGCCGTCATCATGCCGTTCGCCGAAGCCGCCATCGATGTGGATTCAGTCGATGACTGGGAACTGACTGAAAAAATTGTGTCCGGCCAAAAAAAATCCTCGACCACCGAAATCACGAAGCCGATGCTGCTTTGATAAGTAAGGCAACGGCGTTATAAAATATTTCTCAAACTTTATTGTTTATAAAATATTTCTATACCCAATATATTCCTTTTGCGAATGTTTTGACAGTAAATTTTTTTGCCTTCAACTCTTGACAAATTGAATTGATCTGGTTACGTTGAACATACAATTCGGAGGCAGTGCACTGGCTCATGCGGCAAGAGTCCATTGCCAAATGCTGAAAAAACAGGTGCACCGACCCCCATTTAAGCAACAACTATTCGAAATAATTGACAGATAAACTTTACACGTATTAAAATTCATGCTACGCTTTTAATAATTATTTTTTTGTGGCCAAATTGATAATTTTGTAATAAAACTATCAAGATTGGATGGTGTTGCCAGATCACGCTCGCAATTGCACGACAGGAGACTTCCGGCGGCGGGCGTCTCGGCCGGATCCAGGAGACGCCGAATGGAGATTAGCAGCCCTGCTGCAAGGTAAGTGTAACGAAGGGCTGTATTTTTTAATCAGGCATTTGACATTATAATTAAAGTGATGTAAACATCACAAACGGGTAAAATATCTTCTTTCCCAAACAGGCAAAGGCTGGGATAAGGATAATTATGGGTATTTTCCCCGACTGCAACTCATGCGGCACTCTACGGGAGATAGAATCGCTGCAGGATTTGACTTATCAGGGAGGCTATAATTGCTATGGAAGCTACACCTGCTGAGAACACGCTACCGTTGCGGATTGCGGATTTCTCAACGCTGGCAGAAGCTCTTGACTATGCCGCCCGGGGAACAACCGGGTTTAATTTTTATACCGGTGCCGGCAAATTGTATGCCGCACTGCCATATGCACAATTAAAAGAAAAGGCCCGGGCACTGGCCCGCCGTCTTATCGGTCTGGGAGTCAGGAGGGGTTCACGCGTTGCGCTGGTGGCCGACACCCATCCGGATTTCATGTATTTCTTTTTCGCCTGCCAGTACGCAGGCATGGTCCCCGTTCCGCTTCCGGCGTCCATCTACCTGGGCGGACGCGAAGCATACGTTACCCAGCTCAACCGGCTGCTTTCCATCTGCCAAGCTGATGTTGCCATGGCATCGGAAGACTTTCTGCCCTTCCTGACCGAGGCGGCAGAGGGATTGAAACTGCGTTTCGTGGGCAGCCCGCAAGATTTTTACAATCTCCACCAACCCGAGGTCGAACTGCGGCCCTCGCAGTCCCAGGAAATCGCCTACCTGCAGTACACTTCAGGCAGCACGCGTTTTCCGCGTGGCGTGATGATAACCCAGAAAGCGGTGCTGAGCAACCTGTTCGCGATCCTTAAATATGGGATCGGGGTTAAAGCCGCAGATCGCGCGGCATCCTGGCTTCCTTTTTATCACGACATGGGACTCGTCGGCCTGGTGCTGTCCCCCATGGCAGCCCAGCTGTCCGTGGATTACCTCAATACCCGGGATTTTGCCATGCGCCCGCGGGTATGGCTGACACTAATGTCAAAAAACCGCACATCACTGTCCATCAGCCCGCCATTTGGCTACGAGCTGTGCGCACGCCGGGTGCGCCCGGAGCAAGCTGCAAACTTCGACTTGAGCGCCCTGCGCCTTGCCGGCGTGGGTGCCGAAACGATCCGCACCGAACCCCTGGAACAGTTTGCCGACCTGATGGCGCCCAGCGGCTTTGACAGGCGCGCCTTTCAGCCATGCTATGGTATGGCGGAATGTTCCCTGGCGGTCAGCTTTTCGCCCGCAAACCAGGGTGTAGCCGTTGACGTCGTGGACAGCAACAGTCTCGCCGAAGCGCAGAAGGCTCTGCCAATCGAAAACATTGAAAATATTGACCCGGCCCGGGTAAAACCGCTCATCAACTGCGGCGTTCCGTTGCCGGGCTATGAAGTGGAAATACGTGACGACCAGGGGCAAATACTGCCGGAACGGCACTGTGGAACCCTTTTCGTTCGCGGTCCCAGCGTTATGTCCGGCTATTTCGGAGACCTCAAAGCCACCCGGGAAGTACTAACCCCCGACGGTTGGCTGAATACGGGAGACCTGGCCTATCAAATTGCCGACGGCATCGTGATCACCGGACGCAAAAAAGATCTGATTATAATCAACGGCCGCAACATCTGGCCCCAGGATCTGGAACACCTGGCCGAACAGCAGCCCGAGATACGCACCGGCGACGCATCGGCTTTCTCAATTACAAATATACAGGGCCGGGAACAGGCGGTTATGATGATCCAGTGCCGTGAATCTCATGAAGACAAGCGCGCCGATCTGCGGGAGCGTATACACACCTGCGTCCGCATGGAGTATGGCATTGACTGCCTGATCGAACTGGTACCTCGAAATACCTTGCCCCGGACCACATCCGGCAAATTATCGCGCTCTGGCGCGCGCAAAGTGTATCTGAAACGGGTCGCCGCTGAACACTCAAAGGTTCCCAATGAAGACCTTTACGCCGCAACGCTTCGCCAGCGAGCCGTCTAACCTGGAATTTACAATCACGAAACCATATAGGCGATATGTCCAAACCGGTCGACCCGCTCGGGTCAACCGGCGCGGAAAAGGTGTTTCCAGAAGCGCTGGACCAATCTCATGTCGCAGACAATTGCCCTAACCGGTGCCACGGGATTCATTGGCGGTGCGCTGGCACAGCGTCTGGCCGCCTCCGGCCATTCAGTACATGCCCTGGTGCGTCCTGCATCGGTTCACAAACGTCCCGACGAGCTTGATATCCGATGGATCGAGGGCGATCTTGCGGACCTGGAAAGTCTGCGACGCCTGGTTCGCGGCGCAGATGCCGTAGTGCATTGTGCCGGCACGGTGCGCGGCGCCACCCGCAGCCAGTTTGACCGTATTAATGTCGATGGTGTGAAGCGACTGGTGCAGGCCGTCGGCGAACAACAGCCGGCACCCAGGTTTTTGTTGTTGTCATCCGTGGCCGCCCGACAACCGCACCTGTCCCATTACGCCGCCAGCAAACGACAGGGGGAGATCGTGCTGGCCGAGGGTGCCGTAAATACGGCCTGGACCATTTTTCGACCCTGCGCCGTATACGGCCCGGGTGAACGCGAGCTGCTGCCGCTTTTTCGCTGGATGGCACGAGGTATCGCTTTTCTGCCCGGCGCCGGTCAGGCCCGTTTTTCCATGCTCCACATCGATGATCTGGCCGAAGCGGTTGTGCGGTGGCTGGAATCCGAAAACACCCCGGGCCGAACCTACGAACTGCATGACGGGCATCCGGACGGCTATTCACAGCAGGACATTGCCGACACAGTGGCAAAATTGCGGGCGGCACCGGTAATTCGGGTAAAGGTTCCAGCGTTTTTTTTGAAGGCACTGGCGGCTTTTAATCTTGTTTTTGCCCTCGCAGCGCGCTATGCTCCCATGTTGACCCCCGGTAAGGTTCGCGAGCTTTCCCATGTCAATTGGGTTTGTGACAACGGCCCGTTAAATGCTGATACCGGATGGGTTCCACATATATCGCTGGCACAGGGTCTTGAACACACCCTGTGGGGTAAGACTGCTCCCGGCAAAGCGGTGCATGCGGCCCAGGAAAAAAGAAAAAAGGTTTGAAAAAAATGCACAGTTACGATGACATACTGCAAAAAATTACTGAAATATTGCGGCCATTTGTTCCCCAGGGCCAGGCAATCGCTGAAGAAACCGACCTGGTGGCCGACCTGGGGCTGGATTCGCTCAAAGTCATGAAAATTCTGGAGACGGTCGAAGACAGCTTCGACATCCTGATTCCATTAAACGTGCTTCCGGATATCCGCACCGTTAAAGACTTTGCTTTACAGATTCAGAAATTAGACGGGGATGGGCAATAATGACTATTTTCGACAAATTCGACCAGCTGGCAGCCGCCCGCCAGGCGCTGGAGGAAAATTGCGGGGACTTCTTTAATATGGTCGTGGACGACATCATTTCAGCCACCGAGGCGGTTGTCAACGGCCGGCGCATGATCCTGGCCGGCAGTAACAATTATCTGGGACTTTCGTTTGATTCCGATTGCATCGAGGCTGCCTGCGAGGCCACCCGCCAGGCGGGAACCGGCACCACCGGATCCCGGATGGCCAATGGAACTTTTTCGGGCCATGTGGCACTGGAAAAGGAGTTGGCACAATTTTTTAAACGCCGGCATGCGATTGTCTTTTCCACCGGCTATATCGCCAACCTGGCCATGCTGTCCACCCTGGTGGGTCCCGACGAAATCATTCTCCTGGATGCGGACTGCCACGCCAGCATTTATGACGGGTGCCGCCTGGGAAAAGCCGAAATCATTCGCTTCCGGCACAACGATATCAATGATCTGGAAAAACGGTTGAAACGGCTCGCCAAACGCAACACCAACATCCTGGTTGTCGTAGAGGGCCTTTACAGCATGCTGGGGGACCGCGCGCCCCTATCGGACATCGCTGCGGTAAAACGCAAATACGGCGCTTACCTGCTGGTAGACGAAGCCCATTCCCTGGGCGTTTTGGGGGAAAACGGGCGGGGCCTGGCCGAGGAAGCCGGCGTGGAAGATGAAGCGGACTTTATCGTCGGCACTTTCAGCAAGAGCCTAGGCGCCATCGGCGGGTTTTGCGTCAGCAACCATCAGCAACTTGACCTGGTCCGTTATGCGAGCCGGCCTTACGTATTTACCGCATCATCGTCACCGGGGGTCATTGCCTCTACGCGCAAGGCATTAAGTATTTTGCACACACGACCGGAGTTGCGCCGTCGCCTCTGGGACAATGCCAACATGCTCTATCAAAAACTGCAGGACCTTGGCTTTTCGCTGGGACCGGAACCCAGTCCCATTGTCGCCGTCAGGCAACAAGACAAAGAAGAAGCCCTTGCTATCTGGAACGCCCTGGTGCAACACGGCGTATATGTCAACCTGGTGCTGCCGCCGGCCACACCCGACGGCGGTGCTTTGCTGCGCTGCAGCATGAGCGCCGGCCATACTGCCGAGCAGATCGAACACATCGGTCAGGCATTTGCCGCTGCTCACCGAACCGATCAAGCCGCTCAAACAGGCTGACCGGGCCGTAATTTAACAAAATGTTTGGATTTTAAAAAAAATATGCGCCTTGTATTTATCATTTTCAGAAAATACCCCAAGCGGACCCTGTTGATGCTGACCGCCCTGCTGCTGTCCGGCATCGCCGAAGGTATTGGGTTATCGGCACTGCTGCCGTTGCTGACCATCGCACTGGGAGGCACCAAGGGTGCAGCCTTCGGTGCCGGCAAACAGAGCACCGCAGCCGGGAAGATGATCCAGGACATTTTTAACTCC
>JAOZSC010000112.1:0-531 GCA_029939875.1 Desulfobacterales bacterium | reverse complement strand
TGGAACCTCTGCTGGGACTGATCCTTGCCGCCATGCTGCTGAAAACCGTACTGGTTTTGATTGCCAACCGCAACGTCGGATATACCGTGGCGCATTTAACGACAAAGTTACGCCAGCAAATGCTGCGCGCGTACATGCTGGCACGCTGGGAATTTCATCTCAGCCAGCCCATCGGCAAACTATCAGCAGCCATGGGAGGCGAAACGACTCAGACAGCCAGGGCGTATGCCGCCGGCGTTTCCATCATCGTTATTATTATCCACACGGCGATTTATATCGTCGTCGCCATGCTGGTATCCTGGCAAGCGACCCTGATTGCCCTGGCAGCGGGGTTATTCTTCTGGTACCCGCTAAACCGCTTTGTAAAAAAATCCCGGCGGGCCGGTCACCGCCAGGTAAAAGTAAGAAAATCCATGTCTTCGGAATTTGTGAACAGCCTTCTATCCATCAAACCTCTCAAGGCCATGGCGCGTGAAGACCGGGCGGAAACCATCCTGATTGACAAAACCAACCAGTTAAAAAAGGCCCTGA
>JAOZSC010000111.1 GCA_029939875.1 Desulfobacterales bacterium | reverse complement strand
GTCTTTTCTGGGTTTGCCGTGCACCACCAGAATCCCGGTTACGATCAAAACCAGGGCCAGCAAAATTTTAAGCGTAATGGGCTCGCCCAGCACCAGCCCTCCCAGGGCGACGCCGGCAATGGGCATGATGAAGATAAAGGCATGCAATGACACGGCCCCGTATTTTTGCAGCAGGGTGTTCCAGGCCACAAACCCGAAGGAGGCCGAAACCAGGCTCTGGTAAAGCAGCGAGCCGATCACCGGCACATCCAGGCGCGTCACCATGACCGGGTCCCACAGCAGGGCCTCCAGGAAAAAAAAGGGCACCAGATTGGCCAGCAGGGTGCCGCGCGAAGCGTTTGATTTGCTTAAGCCCAGATAAAAAAATGATAATTGAATGGTAAAAAGGGTGGAAAAAATAATGACCTGATGCAGCTGTCCTTTTTTCAGGGCGATGGTCCTGCCGGTCAGGCGTGCCCAGGAAAAAATGGCGGCGGCGGCGATGGCAAAACGGATGGATGCCGTGGTGAAAACGCCCAGCCCGGAAAAGGCAATCTTGACGGCCACGGCATTTGAGCCGAAAATAACGCACAAAAAAACGGTAAGCACCCCGGCACTACAATTCCAAAAAAACCTTTACCCGGCAGATCGAATCAGGCTATAGAAGCACGGATAAGCAAGGGGCAGTTTTTGATCTGCATATCCACCCATGCATGGCGGTTCTTACCCGGCACAAACCATGAACAATGAAAAAAATACATTAAAGCAGTTTTACAAAATTTTCGACATCCCGGACTTCGCCTATAACTGGGTCGATCGCTTCTTTGAAGACGAAGAAATTGAAATGATCCTGCTGTTGGCGAAAAAAGCCCTGTCACCTGGCCAAATCGCAGACAAACTCAGCGCCGGAAAAACAAAATGGCCAGCCGATAGCCTTCAGGAATTTATAGATCGCTGTTTTAAAAGAGGCATTATCAATCGGGGCACAGACGGCAGCTATGCGCCCGCCGACTTTCATGCCCGCTTCGAGGTGTGGGCCATGTTTGAGGGCTGGCAGGATATTCCGGAAAATATTCGCCAACAGCTCAATGCCTGGGAAATAGACTACTATGAAAGCCGGCATGCCGAACAAATCCGATCCCTCAAACAGGGGACTTCCAGAGATCCCGGCCAGGTCTGTCCGGAATACTTACTTTTGCACGAGGCTGAAAGTCTGATAGACCGGGTGGGTCACGTCTACCTGTTTCCATGCAACTGCCGATCCATGATGAAGCGCTGCCGTCAGTCGGTTTACACCTGTCTGCGGTTTACCAATGACCGGGGACTGGGCTGGGAAATTTCCAAATACCGGGCCAAAGAAATCGTGCGCGAGGCCAACCGCAACGGGTTGATGCAAAGCGGGGAGGTGGCAGTCGCGCAAGACGGCGCCATTGACGGCGCCATTTGCAACTGCTGCCCGGATTGTTGCTATCCGCACCAGCTGGCCGAACGTCAGGACGCCCGCAAACTCTGGCCGCTGACACGGTATGTGGCCCGGCATATCAAAGACCGTTGCACGGTCTGCGGCCGGTGCATACGCCGATGTCCCTTCGGCGCCTTCGGCTTTGAGGAAAAAGAAAACGCCCGGGATGGCCAGCGGCAGCAATCGGCAGACAATGAGAAAAAAATTCGTTTCAATGTTGATTTATGCCGCGGATGCGGGATCTGCAGCACCGGTTGTCCGGAACAAGCCATCGAGATGGTAACACTTAACAGCCGCCAGTCGATTTACAGCCGGATCCTGGGCATCGGCAGGCAACCGGCGATTTAATACGCCTGGATCAGGCCCTTTGCACCATGTGTGTCGGTCCTGCGACAGCAGCAGTTTTTTCCCGGCAAAAAGCGCCCCCCGAGGGGGTGATATCACCGGGAGGTTGCCGAATTTTTCATCAGCGGCCTTGATTTTTCAGGCAGCCTGGTCCATAGTCAGGCAAAAATGAAAGGAGGATGGGTTATGGTAAAAAGAAAAATGTTACTGGTGTTCTTACTGGCAGCGTCCGTTCTGGCACTGCCCTTCTGCGCTCAGGCAGCAGCCCAATACGGGGGGGTTTTAAAAATCGGGTCTCAGCCCGTAAACAACCTGGATCCCCATTTTGCAACCAGCATTGCCGACATTATGCTGCTGGAACAGGTCTACCATCATCTGACCTATATTGACGCCAGCAACCGGCCGGTTCCCGACCTGGCAACGAAATGGAATTCGCCGGACGGCAAGACCTGGACCTTTACCCTGCGCCCGGATGTCAAGTTTAACAACGGTGCGCCGGTAACTGCCAAGGACGTCGCGTACAGCTTCAACCGCCTGCGGGATCCAAAAGTCGGCTCACCGGTGGTCAAACTGTATAAGAACATCCTAAAGGTAGAAGCGCCGGATGCGACCCATGTGCGCTTTACCCTCACGCATCAGAATCCGGAATTTGCGTCCGATGTCGGCGACTATCATGCCAGCATCATTCCCGACGGCCTGAAAGATCCGGCCAAAAAGCGCATCAGCAGCGGACCTTTCATGATCGCTTCGTATTTTCCGGAAGACCGGATTATTCTCAAAAAAAATCCGTATTTCAATCAAAAAGATGCTGCCGGCAACCGCCTGCCCTACCTGGATGAAGTCCACATGATTTTTTCGCCCGATATAGGCGGACAGGTTGAAGCGCTGCGCGGCGGAGAACTGAACTTCGTCGGTGGGTTGACCACCGAGTTCGCCGAAACCATAAAAAAAGGCGGCAGTGCCAAGATCCTGACCAATGATTCCAACATGCACTGGGCCATCCACATGCGTTCGGACAAGGGTCACATTGCAGCCGACAACCGCATCCGCAAAGCACTGAAACTGGCCACGAACCACAAGCAAATCATCAACGCCGTTCGTCCGGGACTGGCCGCGGTCGGAAACGGCTTTAGCCCGGTGGGCCCTGCCTATGGTAAATATTATCTGGACAAGGCTCCGGTGATGGACCTGCAAAAGGCCAAAAAGCTGCTGGCCGAAGCGGGACACCCCAACGGTCTGAAAATCAACCTGGTAGCCCAGAACCAGCTGGATGTCATTCCCATTGCCACCGTGTGGAAAGAGCAGTTGGCCAAAATCGGGGTTACTGTCGATATCAAAGTGGTACCGTCGGATGTTTATTTTGGTGACGGTGCGCAGAGCTGGCTGAAATGCGATTTCGGCATTACCGACTGGGGTGCCCGGGCCACTCCGGTCACCTATTTCAACCTGGCCTATGCAAGCAAAGGCCCCTGGAATGAAAGCCACTGGAGCGATGCCGAATTTGATCGCCTGACAAGCCAGGTCGACCGCGAGATGGATTTTAACAAGCGAGTTAAACTGTACCATCAACTGCAGCAGATCATGATCGAGCGCGGACCGATTGTGGTGGCCTACTTTGAAAAATCAGTGGCCGGGGTAAGCTCGAAGGTCCAAAACGTTAAACTGGCTGCCGACTGGGCCCGCACACGTTTCTGGAATGCCTATTTTAAAAAGTAACCCGCGCTTGAGCGCATTGCAAACCACAATCGTACCATCAGCTCTGAAAAATTCCGGGGCCCGGATTTCTTAAGGCATACGGGTCCCGGAAGTGTTCCCCGATCATGGTGATAAAAACCCCCGACCCGGTATCCGGTAAGCACAACACCGGCAAACATGCCCGCCGTCCGCGCCACCAGGGTCGGTGGCGAGAACTGCTGCGCAATCCCTTCGCCTTTGCCGGCACACTGATTTTTCTCTTCTTTCTGACCATGGCCTTTGTGGGACCCCTGGTGGCCCCATACGGCTTTGAAAACCAGGATATTGCCGCTCGCCTGAAACCGCCGGATGCCACCCACTTTTTTGGAACCGACCAGTACGGACGCGACGTTTTCAGTCGCATTCTGGCCGGCAGCCGGGGCATTTTTCTGCTCGGCGGAATCGGCACCCTGCTGGCCACCATCATTGGAACCTCCATCGGTCTTTTTGCCGGCTACTACGGCCGCATGTGGGATGAAATCCTGATGCGCGTCCTGGACATCCTACTGGCCTTCCCGCCCCTGCTGCTGGCGCTGGTTCTGCTGGCCACCGTGGGATCATCACTGACCAACCTGATTGTGGTGGTCACCATTTTATATGTGCCCATGCTAGCGCGGGTGGTACGCAGCATGGTGCTGGATTTAAAAACCACAGAATTCGTGGAAGCCGCCAAGACCCGGGGGGAAAAAAACAGCTATATCCTGTTTCGAGAAATCCTGCCCAACGCGCTGGCACCGCTGCTGGTGGAAATGTCCATGCGCTTTTCCTATGCCATCTTTCTGGTGGCTTCGCTGGGCTTTCTGGGCCTGGGTGTCCAGCCCCCTTCGCCGGACTGGGGACTGCAAATCAATGAGGCCCGGGCTTATTTTTCTACCGCCCCCTGGATGCTGCTCTTTCCGGCGGGCACCATTTCGCTGCTAGTCATTGCCACCAATCTGATGAGCGACGGACTGCGTCACATCCTGCAGCCGGATATCGGGAAACAATAGGATCTTCATCGCCATGACTGAGGCTTGCCTTGAAATAGAAAACCTGACCATCGGCTACCAGACCCCCGGCGGTCTGCTGGAAGCGGTGCGCGATGTGTCGCTGAAAGCCGCATCCAGGGAAAGCTTCGGACTGGTGGGTGAATCCGGATCGGGAAAAACCACGCTGGCCCTGGGTGCCATGGACTATCTGGCCGCTAACGGACGTATTCTCGGCGGTCGGGTGTCGCTGCATGGCTGCAAAATCAGCGGACTGCCTTCCAAAGAAATGTATCGCATCTGGGGCCGAAAAATCGGAATGGTTTACCAGAACCCGGCGACCGCCATGAACCCGTCGCTGACCATCGGCCGCCAGCTGGCCGAAACAGCCCGTATCCACCAGCAAATCTCAAAAGCAGCGGCCCAAAAAAAAGCCATCGCCATGCTGGCCAAAGTGGCCATGCCGGAGCCGGAAACCGTCGCCGATCGGTTTCCACATCAGCTTTCCGGCGGGATGCTGCAGCGCTGCGTAATCGCCATGGGGTTAATCAACAACCCCGCGCTGTTGATCCTGGATGAGCCCACCACCGCTCTGGATGTTACCACCCAGGCGGTGGTATTGGACCTGGTAACCGATTTGAAGCAGGAATTCGACTCGGCGATTTTATACATCACCCATGACCTGGCAGTGGTGGCCAAAATCTGCGACCGCATCGGGGTGATGTACGCCGGACAGTTAATGGAGGTAGGCAACACCCGTGACCTGTTCAAAGAGCCGCTGCATCCTTACACCCTGAGCCTGCTGGGCTGTGTGCCCCATTTTGAGCCCGGAGGCAAAAAACACTCCCTGGCCAGCATCCCGGGGTTGATCCCGCGTCTGGATGAACTCCCCCCGGGCTGCATTTTTGCCCCCCGCTGCCGCTTCGTTCAGGATAGGTGCCGTGCCAGCCGTCCGGTATTGCAGCCGGCCCAGCCCGGGCATCAGACGGCTTGTCTGCGCTGGCGGGAGCTGCCCGGTAACGCCGGACCGGCCGGTGACGAAAGGTCCGATCAACGCTCAGCAGATGCACCGGTCGTGCTGGAAATCAAAGCCCTAAATAAACACTTTTCCCCTTTACAGACCCTGTTGGCCATCCGCCGGCAAAATAAAAAAAAGATCAAAGCCGTCAATGGGGTGAGTATAAAAGTCCGCAAGGGTGACACCCTGGGAATTGTCGGGGAAAGCGGCTGCGGTAAAACCACCCTGGTGCGCACCATCATCGGTCTGCTTGCCCCGACCTCCGGGAAACTCGTCATGGACAATCAACAACTGGGTTCCCTGACCGCCGACCGACCCCGGACGGTTATCAAAAAACTGCAGATGGTGTTTCAAAACCCGGATGCCTCCCTCAATCCCCGCCGGACCGTCGCCGAAGCCATTCAACGCCCAATGGCCCTGTTAAGGCAAATCGACCGCAAGCAGATTGCCGGCCGCACCCGTGAGCTCATGAAGGCCGTTAACCTGCCCGTCAGCTACTACCACCGTTTTCCCGGGGAGCTCAGCGGTGGAGAAAAACAGCGGGTCGCCATCGCCCGGGCATTCGCCGCCGATCCCGAACTGATCCTGCTCGACGAGCCCCTTTCGGCCCTGGATGTGTCCGTTCAGGCCTCTCTGATCAACTTGCTTTTTGATCTTCAGAAAAAAAACAACGCCACCTATCTGTTTATCTCCCACGATCTGGCGGCCGTGCAGCATATTTCCGACTGGATTGCGGTCATGTACCTGGGAAGAATCGTCGAGTGGGGCCGGGCCGATGAAGTCTTTGCGCCCCCCTACCATCCTTACACCGAAGCCCTGCTGTCGGCGATCCCCATCGCCGACCCGGATGTCAAGCAGCAGAACATCCGGCTGGAAGGCAGTGTACCGGGTGCCATGGACATCCCCTGCGGTTGCTCGTTTCACACCCGCTGTCCCCGAAAGGTCGGCACCATTTGCGAAACCGATAAGCCGCCCTGGCGAAAGGGCCCGGGAAAAAGCCGCATCAGTTGCCACATCCCTGAAAATGAGCTGATCCAATTACAGGCTGAAGCCATCCGTTTTGCTTCATCACAGGAAGGGGCATAACATGGGCCGGTTTATTTTGCGCCGTCTGGGATTCGTACTGCTGACATTGCTGGCCTCGTCGATGTTGATTTTTGTGGCCACCCAGATTCTGCCTGGAGATGTTGCCAAAATGATCCTGGGCCGCTTTGCCACGCCGGAGGCCCTGGCCAATCTGCGCGCTGAACTCGGATTGAACCGTCCCCTGGTAATCCAGTACGGCAGCTGGCTGATTAATTTTGTTCAGGGGGATTGGGGCATATCTCTGAGCACGGACAATCCCGTGATGGCACTGGTTTTTTCCCGTCTGCGAAACTCTGCCATGCTGGCCCTGGTGGCTTTTGCCATGTATGTCCCGCTGGGTATCATCCTCGGACTGCTGGCAGCTTTACGGCGCAACTCATTAATCGACCAGGCCATTTCCATCGGATCGCTGTCGTTTATCGGCCTGCCCGAATTTGTCACCGGGGTGATCCTCATCACCATCTTCTCCCTTAAACTACACTGGTTTCCGGCCAGCTCGGCAATCGCGCCGGATGCAACCTTTCTGGAAGCCCTGCCGCGGCTGGTCCTGCCTGCCATTACGGTCTCGCTGGTCAGCCTGGCCTACATCACCCGCATGACCCGCGCCAGCACGGTGGAGGTGCTGCAGACCGACTATGTGCGCACCGCTTATTTAAAAGGACTGCGGCCCTACCAGGTTATCTTCTTTCACGTGCTCAGAAATGCCCTGCTGCCCACCGTGACGGTGGTGGCCATCGGCATCGGCTGGTTGATCGGCGGCCTGATCGTCACTGAATCCCTGTTCAGTTACCCCGGTTTGGGCCGCCTGCTGCTGTTTGCCATCCAGCGTCAGGACCTGCCGCTGATCCAGGCGACGACCATGCTGCTGGTGGTCATTTTCAGTCTGTCCAACCTGACGGCGGACATTATCTATGCCTATCTTAATCCCAGGATCCGTTATCAATAGCCAAAACAGCAACAGACAGGAGAACATCATGAACTATGAAGCAGTGATAGTTGAAACCGGAAAAGACTTTGTGGCTGAAATCACCTTGAACCGCCCCAAAC
>JAOZSC010000110.1:3696-7644 GCA_029939875.1 Desulfobacterales bacterium | reverse complement strand
TGGCCTCGCCGGCGTCCAGGCAAATATCTTCACGGTAACGGGTCGCGATGACCTGAACCGACTGGGGAAGCCCATTGATCATCCCCACCGGCACAACCGCCGCTGGCAGGCCAAGCAGGCTCACAGTGGTCACCAGTCGCAGTGACGTCACAAATTCGCTCAACGTGTCTTTTGATAGATCGGCTCCTACCGCAAACGGCGGACTGGTGGCAACCGGTCCCACAATGATGGGGTATTTTGCCAGAAACAAAGACCATTCGCGTGCGATTCGGTTGCGATCTGCCAGTGCGAAAGCATAGGCGGCAGTATCCAGCACCGGGTACATTTCGGAGACAAGCTTCAGAAATGACACGGCGTCCTGGGAAATGATCGGTTGAATCAAGCCCATTATCAGGGTATTGATTTCAGTGGTTGCCAGGTGTGCCCACATCCTGCCGGATTCTTCCACCAGCGGTACTTCAACCTCCTGTACTTCGTAACCGGCATCGGCCAGTGCCTGCGCCACTTTTTCCACACCGGCGGCGACGGAAGGATCCACCCCCAGACCACCTGGATCTTTCGTTACGGCAACCTTAACAGGCCCCGGTACCGGAGGGCCGGACAAAGGTGCCGGCACCCACCAGGGATCCCGGGGATCCCCTTCGCTCATGGCCGCCAGGACGACGCGCAAATCTTTCACATGACGGGCCATGGGGCCCTGTACTCCGAATAGCTGCACTGTAAACATCGGTTCCGCAGGCGCAAGCGATGACGCAAAGGGAACGCGTCCCATGGTTGGCCGGATAGCGGCTGTACCGGCGCATTGCGACGGCCAGCGCAGCGATCCGCCATAATCATTGCCCATTCCCAGCGGGGTCATACCGGTAGCCAGCGCGACGGCCTCTCCAGCACTGGAACCTCCCGGGGTTCGTGATGCATCCCAGGGGTTGCGGGTGGCACCGTGCAGTGCATTGTCCGTGTGCCAGCGCAGTCCGAATTCCGGCAGGTTGGTGCGTGCGACAGGAATTGCACCCGCCCGTTTGATATTGGCTATGTGAGGTGCGTCTACGGGCGGCATCGCCTCTGCGAAGGCGGGGACACCTTCTGTGGTTGCACTGCCGGCCAGGTCGATATTTTCCTTGGTCGTAACCGGAACGCCGTGCAGCGGGCCGAGTTTATCGCCGGCGGCCACCGCCTTGTCCGCTTTAGCTGCCATGTCCAGCGCCTCTTCGGCCAAGACGACCGTAATCGCATTCACGCGGTCATTTACACTTTCAATTCGGTCCAGGTGAGCTTGCACCACCTCCCGGCTCGAGACCTGTTTTTCCCGAATGGCCGTTGCCAAATCAATCGCGCTCCAGCGCCAAAGTTCTGTTTTCATGATGGATTATCTC
The DNA here is from genome assembly GCA_029939875.1 of Desulfobacterales bacterium. Taxonomy (GTDB): domain Bacteria; phylum Desulfobacterota; class Desulfobacteria; order Desulfobacterales; family JAFDCJ01; genus JAFDCJ01. The sequence continues at coordinate 6,271 of JAOZSC010000110.1, read as the reverse complement.
CTTACACAGGGTTAGCGTTTCAGGGGATGATTTCGATAGGGGTTCCAGGTTTGACGGCGTTCCAGACCGTATCCATGTCCCGGTTGTTCAAGGCAATGCATCCGTATAAAAGCGTTTCATTATCTGAAACATGTATTTCAGCCCCTGGTGGGGCTCGCCCACCAGGTAGCCGCGGCAGTCGTTTTTATCTCCCAGGCTTAGCTGTACAATCGGACATCCCCGGTAGCCCAGTTTGTGATAAACACCGGATGCCGCCACGTCATTGGCCACCAGCTGGTCCTGGGGACATAGGTTTCGTAAAGTTCGCGGCTGACTCCTGTTTTCAGCTGATAGCTCACAGTTGATGGGAAAACCCAGCGAATTGGATGCCCCCATGCCCCCTGCGCTATGCGCCATGCTCTATGCGCTTTGCCCGGCGTTGCCAGTGCCCTGAATTTTCAACGACTTTACCCATGTTCGCCAGCCGTGCCAGGTGCTTTTCGATATGCACCAGTTCGAACCACTGGATCAGGTCCGGATAGTCCGGGTAGGTGCTGTAAAAAAGATTGCGGCCTTTGAACCATTCCAGGGTGCGAGGCTTGTCCAGGCGGCTCAGGAGCTGCTGATCCCGGAGATCAATAATTTTTCTGTAAGCTTCGAATTTTTCCGATATGCCGTGATCAAACGGTCCGGCATGTCCCGTTGCCACGATTTTGGCTTTTATCTGCTTTAAACGTTCAATGGATTTGATAAAATCCTCGATGTCGGCAAAGTCATGGCCGTAAAACGGCCCGAAGGGCGTCAGATCGATATCGGCGGAAAACAGTAATTTATGCTCCGGAATATAAAACGCCAGATGCCCCGGTGTATGGCCAGGGGTGTGCAGCACCTCCAGAGTCAACCCGCCCAGGTCAATGCGCTCGCTGTCCGTCAGGGTGCGGGCGACTTCAATGTTCAGCGTGCCGGAGGCGTTTTTAAAAAGATGGTTGACATCGATGCCGCTGCGGGAAAAGCCGATGCCGGAAAACAATTTCTCCTTATCGCGAAAAAATGGTTCTTCCTTGACGTGACACCATACCGGGACGTCGGCGATCGCTTGCTGCGTCAGGCGATGGTCGATATGGCAGTGGGAAAACAGCAAAACATCGATGCCCATTTTTTTTACCGGCGCCATGTTCCGGGTCCCCATGCCGGCATCGATAAGCACCCGCATGTTTTTCCCTTTCAGATAAAAACAGGCGCAGTAAGGGAAGCGGGACTGATTTTTTCCTGGAATGTAATATATGTCCGGTGCCAGTTCGATCATTTCCATTATGTTTCCCGCTGCCCCGGTTTATTGTTTTTTTCATGATCCGGATCCAACAGGTTACGGGCCGTCTCCCGGGCAAATTTGCGGTAAAGATGATAGAAAAAAAGGCTGATCACTTCGTGAAACTGGCCGGCTTTTTCGGCAAAGCCTCTTGATAACAATTTTTCCAGATTACTTTCATAATATTTCTTGAAGTTGCTGGCGACAAATTCCCGGGCAAAGTTGGCGATTTTTCTGAGATCTTCCGGGTCGTGTCCCTCTTTGGGGCCGAACCCCAGATTGTCCATGTCCACCATCAGCCGCCCGATCGCCACATCATCGGCTGAGTATACCGGATCTGATTTGCTAAGATCGGGCGTTATTACCCCCCATTTTTCGGCATTGGTCAACCATTTACGCCCCAGTCCGGTGGCCTCTCGGAAGGCATCCTGTCCCACGACTTCCTGGGTCAACAGGCGATCGGCCGGCCGTGAGAATCGACTGTGATATTGAGATACGGCCTGGTCAATGGGGGATTGTTTGTTGAAGTCCTTGACAATTTTTTTTATTTCCGGAATCGGAAGATGATAGTTGTCGCGCAGTCCCTTGATCAGCTGGATTTGATCAATATAGCCTGAATGGTATTCTGCCGAATTCACACCGGATTTGCGGGGTTTGCGCAACAGGCCCTCGCGGATATAAAAGTGAATGGTTTCTTTGGGGACACCGGTTTGCTTGACCAGTTCGCCGATTTTCATGGTTTCCTCGATAAAATTCCGGACCGTAGGGCACAGCCCGGAACGGTTGTAGATTTGACTGTATTTCTCTAATCCAAGAGATTCAAATATGTCAAGTAAAAATTAATAAAAATATTTACTTGACAAAATAATTTAATATAATAAATAAGTTTGACGTGCAATGCCATACACGAAATATGTGTAGCGAATTGCACGATTATACAAAGACGACTGGTATCTTTCTAATTGGTTGACAATTAAGCGGCGGATCTTTATGAAATCATACGGGGTCCGGCATAAAGGGAGAATTTGTAATTATGGCACAACAACTGGCAGACAGGCGGGATATCGATTTTGTTTTCTGGGAGCAAATGGATTTTGAGCAAATCCTCAGGCATGATTTATACAAAGAATTCAACAAGAAAACCTGTGACATGATTCTGACCGAGGCTCGCGCCTTGGCAATCAAGGAATTGTTGCCCACGCTGATCGATGGGGACCGGGAAGGCGTCCAATTTGAAAAAGGGGTCGTCAGGGTCCCGGAGAGTTTTCACCGGGTTTTCAAGCTGAT
>JAOZSC010000110.1:0-3596 GCA_029939875.1 Desulfobacterales bacterium | reverse complement strand
CGGCAGCAAGATTTTTATAACCAATGGTGAATACGATCTGGTGGAAAACATCATTCATCCGGTTCTGGCCCGCATCGAGGGAGATGCCCCTGGAACCAGGGGCATCTCCCTGTTCATTGTTCCCAAGTACCATGTCAACGAGGACGGCAGCCTCGGAGAACGCAACGATATCGTTTGCACCGGAGTAGAAGAAAAACACGGTATTCACGGCAGTGCTACCTGCAGCATGGCGCTGGGCAGCAAGGGTGAATGTATCGGCTACCTGCTCGGAGAGCGGTGCCGGGGTATGAACATCATGTTTAATATGATCAACGGGGCTCGCATGAGCATCGGGCTGCAGGCCCTATCCTATGCGTCGGCGAGCTATATGCTGGCGGTCAACTATGCCAGAGAACGGATTCAGGGCAGGGATCTGGCGGATTTCAAGGACCACGGGGCCCCGTCGGTAGCCATCATCAAACACCCGGATGTGCGCCGCAACCTTTTATGGATGAAATCCTACGTGGAAGGCATGCGCAGTTTTTTCTATTTTTTGATCAAATGCGGAACAGATGCGGCGGCGGCCGATACGCCGGAAAAAAGAGCGCTTCATGCGGATCTGTTCAGCCTACTGACCCCCGTCGTCAAAGACTACCACGCAGTTAAGGGATACGATGTCTGCATCCAGGCCCTCCAGGTATTCGGCGGCGCGGGCTATACCCAGGACTATGCGGTGGAGCAATATGCCCGCGACTGCAAGGTTACCACCATTTATGAAGGCTGCAGCGGAATCCAGGCCATGGACCTGCTGGCACGCAAAATAGGCTTGCAAAAAGGCGCGGTTTTTATGCACTTTCTGGGTGAAATCCAAAAGACCGTTGCGGTTGCCAAAAAAATACAAACCCTACAAGGGTTGGCCGGAAAAGTCGAGACCGCCGCCAACCGGCTGGGCGAGATAACCATGCAAATCGGCAAGATGGCGATGTCCGCGGATTTTAAGGTGGCCTTTGCCCATTCGCTGCCGTTTCTTTTTGTCATGGGGGATATCATCATGGCCTGGATGCTGTTGTGGAGGGCGACGACCGCTGCTGAGAAACTGGCCGCAGGTACCAGGAAAAAAGAAATCGCTTTTTACGAAGGTCAAATCAAAACCGCCGAATTTTTCATTGACACCGAGCTGCCCGTCACTCTGGGAAAAATGAATGCCATTGAGGGCGGCAGCCCGGCGGCCATGGAAATTTCAGATGCGGGATTCGGTGGACTGTAAGGATATCATCAATTTTTGCCGGGAAAAACTGGCGGCCTACAAGGCCCCGAAAACTGTTGAATTTCGCAAAGAACTTCCCAAATCGGCCGTGGGTAAAATCCTGCGCAAGGTCTTGCGGGCCGAGGAAGAAGCCAAATGCAAGAAAGGGGAAACAGCATGAAAACGGATTACAAAACCATTTCGGTGGCACTCAAAGACGGTGTGGCGGTGCTGACCATGGACAACCCGCCGGTCAATCAGCTTTCGGACCATTTCGTGCGCGAGCTGGCCACGGCAATTACCGAAGCTTTCGGCGACGACGATGTCAAGGCCCTGGTGCTCACCGGTACCGGTAAAAATTTCATCGCCGGTGCGGATATCACCCAGATTAAAGACGTCAAAACAAAAGAGCAGATTCTGCCGATGGTTCGGGAAAACAACCGCTTTATGAGCGGCATCGAGTCCGGTCCCAAACCGGTGATTGCGGCCATCAACGGCAATTGCCTGGGCGGTGGACTGGAGCTGGCCATGGCCTGCCACTACCGGGTGGCTGTCAAGGGCGTCAACCTGGGGCAACCCGAAGTCCAGATCGGGCTTATTCCGGGCGCCGGAGGCACCCAGCGGCTGCCACGGCTGGTGGGGCTGCGCTACGGACTCGAAATGATCACTATTGGAAAGCCCATCAAGGCCGAAATTGCCTTTCAACGCGGACTGGTCGATGAGGTGGTGGATACGAAAAAGTTGGAAGTCGCTGCCCTCACAGCCGCCGGCCGGTTTGTGAGCGGGCAGTTGAATACCCAGTTGCGCGCCACCCGCAACCGCAATGACCGTATCTCCAGTGCCGCCGAAAAAAAATCTCTGATCGATTTTACCAGGGCCATGATGGCTGGGCAGGCCAAAGGCTACATTGCACCCTTTAAAGCCGTTGAAGCCCTCGAACGTGGGTTGGGCTACGACTTTGATGCGGATCTGGAAATTGAGACTGATCTTTTTGGCGACTGCGTGGTGTCGGACGTGGCCAAGAACCTGATCGGCATTTTTTTCAATACCCGGGCCGCCGGCAGACTGCCGCGTATTGAAGGTATCAAACCTGCTCCGGTCAAAAAGGTCGGCATGCTGGGCGGCGGGGTGATGGGGTCTGGCATCGTCAGTGTGCTGCTCAAAAATGGCTTTGAAGCCGTGCTGTGGGAAATCAATGATCAGGCCCTGGAAAAAGCAGTGGCTGCCGTGCGCAAAACCTTTGACTTCCCCATAAAGAAAAAAAAGATGACCGCCGATCAGCTGGAATCGATGCTCAAAAAGCAGCTGACCACCACGACTTTACTGGAAAAGATGAAGGATGTGGACCTGGTCATCGAAGCGGTGCTGGAAGACATGCAGGTCAAGCAGGACATCTGGAAAAAACTGGAGGGCATCTGCCGGCCGGATGCCGTTTTTGCCACCAACACCTCGGCGTTGCCGATAACGGAGTTGGCCTCGGTACTGGACGACCCCGGGCGCATGCTCGGGCTGCATTTTTTCAATCCCGCCCACCGCATGCAACTGCTGGAAGTCATCTGTGCACAGAAAACCTCAGATGCGACCCTGGGCACCTCCGTGGGCTTTGCGCGGGCCATTAAAAAAATCCCCATCGTGGTCAACGACGGCCCCGGGTTTTACGTCTCTCGCCAGTTGGGCGGCCTGCTGGGTGGAGCGATCTTTTTAACCGCCGACGGGGTGGATGGTGCGGCCATTGAAAAAGCGATGGTAAATTTCGGCATGCCCATGGGCCCGGCCACACTGTCGGATCTGACCGGCATCGACATCAATTACCATGTCAACAAGACCTTTGAAAAACGGCTTGGCAAGCGCTACAAGGTGCACCCGCTAACCGAGCTGATTTATCAGACCGGCTGTTACGGACGCAAGACCGGTTCCGGCTATTTTGATTACAGCGGTGACAAGCCGGTCCCCAATCCCAAGGTGGAGGCGGTGATCCAGCAATACCTCAAAGACAACGGCGTAGCCCCCAAAGAGATGTCCGAGCAGCAAATCATCGACGTTATGTTGGCCCTGGCCATCAACGAGGCCGCCTTGATGATGGAAGAGGGCATTTGCGACCGTCCCCAGGATATGGACTTGGCCATGATATACGGCACCGGGTTTCCGCCATACCGCGGCGGAATTTTGCGTTATGCCGACAAGTGGGGACTGAAAAATGTTTACGAGAAACTGGTGGAATTTGAAAAACAGTACGGTTTACGCTTTAAACCTGCCAATCTGATCAAATGATAGGAAATTGAGAGAAGTATCAGGTTTAGATGTTTAATAAACTTGAAATCATTAAGTATACTTTTGTAATCCATAAAGAATTTTCTTGCTTTTTTTAATT
>JAOZSC010000109.1 GCA_029939875.1 Desulfobacterales bacterium | reverse complement strand
TCTTCTGCATGTAGGTGCGGTAATTCTTATAGCCCACATGCTCCAGGATCCCGATGGAGATGACGCGGTCAAATTTACCGCGCACCTCGCGGTAATCCTTGAGTTCGAGCTGCACGGGCAGCCCCGCGCACAGCTGCCGGCCCAGTTCCACCTGCTGCCGGGAAACCGTCACGCCGGTTACCCGGACGCCGTATTTTTCCGCCGCGTAGCGGGCAAAGGAGCCGAATCCGCATCCCAGGTCCAATACGGTCATCTCCGGCTGCAGCTCGATCTTGCGACACACCAGCTCCAGCTTGGCCTCCTGGGCGGCATCCAGATTGTCGGCCGTCTCCCAGTAGCCGCAGGTGTAAAGCATGCGCTTGTCCAGCATGGCGCGGTAAAGATCGTTGCCCAGGTCATAGTGCTCTTCGCCCACCTGGAAGGCGCGGCCGCCCTTTTGAAGGTTAAACAGCCTGGCCTTGATCACGTGCCAGGCCAGCTGAAAATTGACGCGCACCCGGGCACTCAAATCAGCCCGCAAAATCCGGTCAAAAAACTGGTCCAGGGCCTCACAATCCCACCATCCGTCCATGTAAGACTCACCCAGGGCCAGGGAACCGCCGCTTAACAGCCGCCTGTAAAAATCTCTGTTGTGCACCCGCATGTCCCAGACGTTGTTCCCATTGATACGGACTCCGGCCACTTCCAGCAATTGCGAAACCACTGTTTGAGCGTTAGCTTTTGCCATGATAATTTCCGGACTGTTTTTGAACCACACGTGTCACTGCCGTTACAGAACGACAGACCCCATGGGAATTAAAATATAAAAGGCAGACAGCATTGTCAACGTCGATTTGTCTCGAAAAATTTCTGCCTTTGCCGTTGGAGCGTTGGGGGGGGGCGGGGTGGATAATACCGCCCGTCTGGTCCTGCCAACGGGCAGTTTGGAACTGTTTTCGGTAGTCATTCTAAATTGGGATGCTTATTGAAGAATGCAAAAATCTGTGCTAATGGCAGATTGGTTGAGATTGCTTTAAAAAGGGACTGCGCACACGATGAGGCTAAATAAAAAATTATACGACCTATTCGCAAATCAAGCCGAAAAAGTGACGATTGAAATCCTGAGCCTTGGACTCGGCTATACGGCCGCCGTCACTTCCGACGGCGGCATTGGGCTGGCCTATACCTATTTTGACAATAAAAAAGCCTGCATGATCTTGAACAAATACGTAGATTACGAGAGCCGGCCGGCCGCCGAGCTGCTGGAAAAGATTAAAGGCAACAACACCATCGAGCGCAGCATGGCCCTGGCCCTGGTCAACGCGCTCAACCATCACCGGGCGCTGAGCTTTCCCCAGGACCGCCACAACCGTACCCTGTTTGAAGAATTTCAAATCGGCGCCGGTACCCGGATTGCCATGGTCGGCTATTTCGGTCCCCTGGTAAAAATGTTTGAAGAAAAAAAAGCGACCGTCCAAATCCTGGATGCTTCCCGCCGCCTGGGGGATGAAAACACTTTTTATGATAAGCTCGGCGGCTGGGCCGAGGTCCTGTTTCTCACCTCCACTTCAATTCTAAACAACACCACCGAAGCCATCCTGTCGCACGTGCATCCAAAGGTCAAAACGGTCATGCTCGGCCCCAGCACCCCCATGGTGGCCGAAGCCTTTGCCCACCTGCCGGTGCACATGCTGGCCGGCACCGTCCCCATCGACAAAGAAAATCTTTTAAAGGGCGTCCGCCACGGCATGGGCACACCCGTGCTGCAAAAATTCGGCCGCAAGTCTTTTATCCGCCTGTAATGCCCGCGGTCTTACCGCCTGACCGTGCTGCAATCCGAGCAGGTCATCCACGGCGTCCAGCAGGCGCGGATAGATGATTTTATAGGCCTTTGCCAGCCGCCAGCGGATACCGGCATCCACAAACCTGCCTTCAATGGCCAGCTGCTGCAGCTCGCTGATCAACTGATGGCCCTTGACCGTCTGACTGCAGCCCTCGGTGCAGCGTCGGCAGTCGAGGCAAAGCCAGAGGGAAGGAGAGCGCAGCAGCTCCCCGGTCAACCCCAGCATGGCGGTGCGAACAATGACGCGCGGATCGAAAACATCACGATCTCCGCTTATCGGGCAACCGCTGCTGCATTCGCCGCAGGTAAAACAGATAGTGGCTCCGGTTTTATCGACCGTGGTCTTGAAAGCGGCATTTCCCTTGAAAAGATCGCTCGAATGGATAGGCGGACGAGATTCGATCACCGGGTTTTCAAGCCACCGGTGCCATTGACGGTCACTGACCGGTTCCAGGTCCGCATGCTGACAGATAGCCGCCGCCTGCCAACGCACCCGCTGAAAGGCGGCAAACAGTGCGTAGTATTGCTGAATCTTTCCCGGAACGACCACCCCCAGGCGCAGGGCTTCTTCCCGGGCGAAACCGATGACCTTATCGGGCTGCACCCCGTTGGGACAAATCTGGCTGCAGCGCCGACAGAGCTGGCAATACCATATCTCGGGCAGCTGGATCAATTCTTCCAGCAAGCCCAGGTTGGCCAGGCGCAATATCTTCTGGGGACGCAGCCGGCCGGTGGCCCGGTTCACCGGGCATTCCAGATCGCAGGAACTGCATGTCCAGCACAGGGGACTGCCCGCATGGGTAGCGCCTTCGACATACTTTCTCAGGACCGCACTGGGCTTCCGTAAAAACATGCTCAATTCCTCGCTGTGCAGACGGGATCGGATCAATGGTTGTTGTCATGTTTTTAATACCACATCGTGGTATTATAGGTCAATGATAAAATTGATCCGCGGCGGTGGGACCAATTCCCTCAGCCGCCCTTGCCAAAGGGGCAATGGGGATAGGTACACTGGGAGCAGTCTTTGCACAGCCCGCCGCGGCCTGATCCTCGTGGATGTCATGGGCCAGCTGCGTGCCCACGGCATCCTGCAGTTTTATCTTTTTAAGCAAGCTTTTTCTCCTCTTCGAAGAACCGGGAGTTGGATGCCAATGCGCATTTAGGCGGCCTCGCTAACAAGGATCCGTTCTTCTTCAGCTTTAAATGCCATCAGGATATCGCCCAGACACCTATAAAATCCGGTGGTGGCTTTTTTGCGCATCTCCGCGGCAAAAGCATCCAGCCAGCAGCAAAGATGCCCACGAAAAAACTCAACCTGGGTGGCCTGCACTTCTTCGGCTGTCTTGCGGTTTCCGCTATTCAGGGCAGCAGCAAGTTTACGGCAAAGATGGGCCATAAACTCCATCTCAACCCCGATATGATCCGGGAAGTCCGCCGAATCATTTTCCACTGCCAGGCTTTCATCCTGGTAAAACCGCTGCACTTCCCCGGCCTGTTGGCCATTGAAATAACCCCACCTTACCCGATCATTATCTATTTTGCGGCTGCGATACGAAGATTCATAGGGGTAGGTATAAGCCGGTCCGGGAATCCGCATCAATGCTTCAAAGTCCAACATGATATTTTCCGCCGTCAGAACCCCGGCCTCATAATCGTCTATCAATTGACGGAAAGCATCATCGATATCTTCATCAGGAAAAAGCGCCTTTAGGTGCCCAACAGATTCATTACTCAGAAGGCGCTGCAGGTTTTCTGAAGAAAGGTTTTGGGTCAACAACGCCGCCAACAAACTGTAGACTGCTGCGCGAGCCGCTTCCATGGTACTGTTTTCTTGAACTTTAGACATGATAATTATACCTTTTCAACAGCAACATAAGAGTCATAAAAGGAACTGCTGCCGCCAATGGGATCCTGGAGGCAGACATCTTTCAGATGCGGATCAAGCATCATTACCGGATTGGCGCTGCAGCCCCGCCCGACTAATTTCCTGGCCGGCGTTGGTTTGCCGTTGAGGTTGAATGGTTTGCTGCCGTACTCCCAATGCCCCAGTGAATGGGGAATGCTGATAATGCCCGGCCGCATGGCTTCAGTTACAAACGCCTTTCCCTTGACCCCGTCCGGGTGGGATGACGAGTAAACCCGCACCAAGTCACCGTGTTTAATTCCGATTTTCTGGGCATCCAAAGCATTGATCTCAACACATTCGTCCGGGGTCAGGTCCATGAGCCAGCCGCTTGATGCAGTGCGGGCCTGGGCATGAAATGCCGGGTGGTAGGTATTCACCCGGAGTGGATATTTATCCTTTTGCAAATTGATGATTTTGCCCATGGAGTCTTTGAGCGGTTCATACAAAGGCAGACCGTCGTAATACTCACCGGACATGGAATCCCTGGTGGTTGCCAGTTTTTCATTGTAAATAATGCACATTTTTTTATAGGCATGGCGGGTATGATTTCCTTTATGTGACCTTGAAACATCTTCAAATCGTCCGCCGCGATCTAGAACATACTGAATCTTTTCGGCCTCGGTAGCCCCGGGCACGCTGCTGTCCTTCTTGTCGCCGTGGGCAATATTGGCCACCAGCTTATGATACCAGTCCTCGGGCTTTTCCAGCGGCATTCCCGGCCCGAAGCCGTCCTTGCCGTAACCGGGCAAACCCATTTTGATGCCCAGATCGATGAATATCTCTTCGGTGGACTTGGCGTCCTTGGCCGCCCGCTCGATCACCGGCTGGCGCACCCCGCTGGTGGTCGTTAAAATGGTCGGCGCAACATGAGGGGTCCCCCAGTCTTCCAGGAAATGAAGGGTCGGAAATATGTAATCGGCCCAGGCAGAGGTCTCCCCCATGACGTAGTCAATGGCCACGAACAAGGGCAGGACCTTTGGATCTTTGACCCCGTTGACCTGATGAATCCCGGCCGGCGACGAATAAAGGGTGTTGTTCCAGTAAGTGATCAAAATTTTAACCTGGTAGGGATACTGCGCCCCGATGCTGGGGAAAACCTCCTGGTACACGTTGTTGTACGCAAAAGGAAACCACTGGCGTTTGGCCGGATAACCGTTTTTCTTGAACTCAGTGCTGTCTTCGTAGTGTTTCTTTTTTCGGTCGATGGTCACCCCTTTGGCCTTGACTTTTCCAGGATGAAGGGCCTTTTTCAAATTATATGGATTGCCGGGCTTTCCGCCCGTCTCGTGCCAGTGGGAGCCGCCGTGAGCCTCGCAACCGCCTTTCCAGGACACGTTGCCGATGAGAAAATTGAGAATACTCAAAGTGCGCGCGGTGTAAGTGCCGTTAGTATGCTGAACCGGGCCACGGTAAAAATCAACAATCGCCCGACGACCGTACGAGGTAAAATCGTCGGCCGTGTGGGCAATAATTCCAGGGTCCAGTTCGCAGATGTCCGCATACTGTTTGAGGGTTTTTTCGAATACCCGTTCCTTTAGCAGGGTGTAAACCGTTTTAACGGTAATGCCGTTGACTTCACCGGAAAATTCCAAATCGGCCGAAGCCACCGATTCACTGCCGGCGGGGCTTCCATCTTTGACCACCACAAACTCCTTTTTATCCCCCTTGATCCCCGCGTCTGCCGGGCGCAGGTATTTGTGATTGTCCTCGCGCACGAGATAGGTGGCATCACTCCAGGTTAGTTGGTCGTCCACCTTTGCGGCTTTTTTACTGGGAAAAGACAGGTAGCGTTTGTCGACCCGGTTTTTTTCCATCATCCAGCGCATCATGCCTAGGGCAAAAGCTGCATCGGTACCCGGAAGAAGTGGTATCCATTGATCTGCCTTGGCCGCGGAATTTGAAAAACGCGGATCGACAATCACCAGTTTCCCCTGGCGTTCCCGGAAAAAGTTGAGCTTTCGGGCCAGGGCCTGCATCGGAAAGTTGGCCTCATAAGGGCTGGTGCCGAAAAAGATGATGTATTTGGCGTTCATAATATCGGGTTTAGTGTGATGCTTGCCCTGCAGACACAGGTCCAGCCCAACATGGTGGGAGGTTTCGCAGATGGAGGTGTGGTCCAGACGATTGTTGACCGTTCCGTAAGCGTTCTTGAACCAACGGTCGGTAAACTCTTTTTTACCGTGCTCGATGCGCCCCGGCATGAACACCACCTGGTTGGCCCGGAATCCAAGTTCCGGGGCATCCGGATTGGCGGAGGTTCTTAAATCCCTGCACGCCGCCAGGCCGTCGATATGTCCCTCTCCGAATAAATCCCCGCCGTTGATAATCTCATCATAGCCTGCTCCCAGGCAATCGTTTTCCATTTTCCGCCTCCCCGGGGACCGACCCTTTTTAACGGATGCATAACACGGTCCGGGTTGTACAGTGTCTGAATGGTCGCGCCGGCTTTGGCACAGGCCGTTCCTTCCATTTTTTCCGCTTCTTTGGCATCGGTTTGATAAGAAATATGATCTTCCATTGTATTGGGATGATAAGGGTTGCCGCTGACCTTTGCCAGCACCCCGTCAACGACCTTGCATTGCAAACCGCAGGCACTGTGGCAGGCCAGGCACACCGTGCGTACCACCTTGACATTTTTTCCACTGACAGGATCAACATCCGGAGCGCCGTTTATCCATTTTTCCGGTTTTTCAGCAGGCCGCATGCAGCCGCCGGTGGCCAGCAATCCCCCGAGGGCCAGAGCGCCTTTGATAAATCTCCTTCGATTTGCTTCCATATTACGCCTCCTCCATTTGAATATTTTCATAGGGCAGCAGTTTATAGCTGACCAGAAAAATTGCCAGAATAACGGCCAACAGGACCACCGCAAAGGTTATATTACCCGGTTCAGGTGTCATTTTCTCCCAAGCCGGACCGGTCATCGGCAGGAGCTGGCCGCCAATGAAGATATTGACAATCCCGTAAAAAGCACCGACCAGGGTCCCCAGGGCAGCCGCAAATCTTAAGATCGCCATCTTGCGCAAACTCCGTTGAAACAGGAGTACCACCGGCAGCGCAAGCCCCAGTCCGACCTGCAGCAGCCAGAACTGAAAGGCCCTGGGCCCGGAGAAAAACATCCTGATGGCAACATGCCCGCCTTGACCCGCGTATTGCAACTGCAGAAAATAGATGGCCCAGACCACCGTTTGGACAATCAAAGCATACTTTAGAAAGCGCGACAGACCGGCCAGGTAGCCATCCTGGTCGGCGACTGCCTGCCCGGATGGCCTGTGGATGGCATTTTTAATTTTTGTAAACAGGATCAAAAACGCCGCCCCCGTGGAAACCCCCTGGCTGAGAAATATGAAGATGGTGACCGCCGTGTTCCAGGCAACCCGGCCCTTGAACGAGGACAGCATAAAGCCCAGATAAATCAAACCGACAATGGAAAGGGTTACGCTTGCAATCGCCCAGAAGCGCTCCCCGCCGGCATGGCGACTGCGAATTTCTTCGGGCGAACCCGATTCTACCTTCCCCAAAAGCAGCAGTTTGTACAAACCGGCAAATGCACCGCCGTTTCTGGCTTTTACCGCCATCTCGGGACGGAACAGGTAATAGGAATGAAAAGCATAGGCGATGACACAAAACAGAATCACATAGAATCCGTAAGCCACCGGCGCCGTCCAGTTCCAGCGATACATCATCGTGAGTGCCCTTTCCGGGTGGCCGAGATCGTAAACCAGAAACAGGGACACAAAGGCCAGAATGATGAAAGGCAAAAATGATCCGACTTTTTCAAGGGGACGATAATTGTGCTGACGATAATACAGCCAGGACAGATGGGATACGATATGGGTGCCTTCGGCCAGGCTGAAGAAAAAAAGATAACAGGCAATGAGATAGCCCAGCGCCACCCCGTGATTGATATAATGAATATATTGAATGGTTTCGTTCATCGGTCCTCCTTTACCGTTTTACAGTGCGGAATAATCCGCCCCGAGAATGTC
>JAOZSC010000108.1 GCA_029939875.1 Desulfobacterales bacterium | reverse complement strand
CGTGCCGGCACAGCCGGTGGCGATTGCGCTGCATCACGACAGGGGGTGGCAGCCGCCCAGAATTCTTTCGGCCATTGCCAGCAGTTTTTCATGATCCAGCGGTTTTTCCATGTAGGCATCCGGCTGCGCGATGGATTTTTCCAGCTGAATGTCCAGCATTTTCAGGTAATGCGCAAAAGCGTTCCGGCCGACCCCGGTCAGCATGATCACCGGGATGTGTTTGAGCGCATCATCGCATTTGAGCTCACGGAACATATTGACGCCGCCGGCTTCCGGCATCATGACATCGAGGATGATCAGATCCGGCGCCGTTTTGCGCGCTTTGTCAAGTCCCTCTTTTCCGTTGCGGCCGATAATAGGCTCATACCCGCTGGTCTCAAACAGGGTGGCGACATAAATTCTCACATCCAGCTCATCGTCGACGATGAGGATTTTTTTTTTGCCCATGCAAAACCTCAATCCACTTCGGCCACCTTGTCCGGGTGATTGACGCTGGCCACCGGGCAGGCCGCCCGCAGCACAACCTGCTCTACGGTGCTGCCGAGCTCGGCTTTTTTGGGATCCACCTCCCGGGTGTGGTGGGCCATGACAATCAGGTCGGCCTGTTTTTCACGGGCAAATTTTAAGATCTCGACATAGGGGATACCCTCCCAGATCTCGATGCCGTAATTGTCAAAACCCTTCATTTTAGAGATGTAGTTTTTTTCAACCCGCTGGCGGGCCTCTTTAATCTGCTGTTCGATCTCGTCCTGGCCCTGAACCTGGCCATAACGGCCCGAACTGATGTCAAAGGCATGAAAGATATGCAGCCGGGCCCCGACTTCCCGGGCCAACTTGTAAGCCCACAAAAAAGCGTACCGGGAAGCTTTGGAAAAATCGAGTCCGACCACAATATTGGAAAACAGCTTCCAACAGGTGGTGCAGGGCCGATTGATAATCACCACGGGACAACGGGCCGCCTTGGCCACCCGCTGCATGGTACTGCCGACGATGGCCCGAAAGCGCGTGGCGCCGACATCTTCATCCCGGCTGTGGGCCCCCATGATAATCATGTCGACGTTTTCCTTGCGGGCCTTGCGCAGGATTTCACGGTGGGGCGCTCCGACGGTGGTCTCGATGACATAATTTTCGCTGTCGTCCAGCAATACGGCATAGGTAGTTTTTATTTCCTCTTTGACCCAGTCAACGTAATCCTGATCGGGTTCTTCGATTTCTCCGGTTCTCACGTCGGTCACAAAAGGGCTGTACCCGCGACTGGGAACACCGAGCACATGAAAGATGATCAGTTTGGCATCCCATTTCAGTTCCAGGTCAAATGCAACTTTGGCCGCATTGTCACAGGTAGGCGATGCCGTGGTGGCAAACAGCAGTTTTTTAAACATGGGTTATCTCCTTACAGGGCACACTCCCGGGGAGTGCCTTGAAAACTTAGTTCCCACACGATGCCTTCAATCAGTTCAAAAAGGCTGAACACGGTTTCAAATTCGAAAACATCAACTTTGTCGCCGAATACAATGTGTTTGAGCCCACCCAGCTTAAAGGGCAAATCCAGAAGGTTTTCCAGCCGCAGGGGCTTGAGCGGGCATTGCCGTCCGGCCTGGACACCGCAAAGGGTGTTGTATATTTCCAGGCGCGGCTGCCCGGGAAACCCGACCATTTCAACGGTTTTATTAAATTCGAGATAAGCCACGGCATCGGTGACACAGCCTTGGGACGGACTGGCCTGGTAGCGCTGCCGGCAGTCGGGCAAAAATGCGTTAAGCTCGGCCAGCACCGGATAGCTGTCAAACATGCGAAAAAAACTGCGCAGCGTGTAGCCGGCGGCCAGCTCGACTTTGAAACCCAGAAACATCAGCGCTTTGGTTTTTACGCTGTGACGGTTTTCCTCCAGCAGGCCGTCTTTTTTCAGGGTTATCTTGTTCACTATTCTTCCTTGGGCTTTAAATGCTCCGGTACTTCTATCATGCTGATGAGCAACGGCTTTAAGAAAGACCAGCGGATGCCGATTTTATAGATCTCCTCCATGTCCCGGATGGCATCCCAGCAGTTGTGGCACGGGGACACCACCAGCTTGGCGCCGGTGGCCAGAATCTGATCGCGTTTGACAGTCAGCCCCACGTTGCGCTGCTCACGGTAGCGCCCGATGCCGTTGAGCCCCCCGCCGCCGCCGCAGCAAAAATTGTGTTCCCGGCAGGGTGTCATCTCCCGGAAATCCTCGGCGATATAGCCCATGATCTCCCGGGCCACTTCCCCCAGTCCGGCGTTGCGCACATAATTGCAAGAATCCTGGTAAGTCACCGGTTCCTTGATTTTTTTGGAGGGATCAATTTTCAGTTTGCCGGTGCGCAGGGCCTCGGCCACCCATTCCACGTAGTGAAAGCTTTCCACCGGCGTTTTGCCGGTCTCAATTCCAGCCCAGTACGGGCCTTCAATAACGGTGGCCCGGTAAGCGTGCCCGCACTCGGTGACCACCATGCGTTTGGGTTTCAGCCGGTCCATGGCGGCGTATACCGATTCAACCTGCATTTTGCAGGCAGCCCAGTCGCCGGCGAACATCGCCAGGCTGGTTTCCTCCCAGCCAACGCTGGGAACCGTCCAGTTTTCGCCGGCCACGTGAAACAGGATGGCCGCCTCGGCGATATCTTCCGGATAATGCTTGGGCTCCCGGGCATTGACCGTGTACATGATGTCGGCATTTTGCTTGTCCACCGGAATTTCCAGTCCGGGCCAGTCGTCTTCATATTCCTCGGCCATCCATTCGCAGGTATCCACCCAGTCTTCGCTGGTGATATCCATCTGGGCCTGGTAAATGCGGTGCATCCCCGTTCCGATCTTCATCTCCCAGGGCACGAACCCCTGGGAAAACAGCAGCCCGCGCAGGTAGCTGAACATGATCCCGGTGTCGATGCCAAAGGGGCAGTACACGCCGCAGCGGGTACAGCAGGTACACTTGGCATAGGCGGTATCCATGCACATCTGCATAAATTCGTTGTCCACATCCGCCTTGCGCCGGATCAGCTCGCCGAGTGTCGACTGGATCTTGTAAGAGGGAACCTGTCTGGGATCGCGCTTGTTGGCAATGAAGTAAAAACAGCTTTCGGCGCACAGACCACAGTGGGAACATACTTCCATCCAGGTCTTCATGCGGGACTTAAAACTTTTTTTGATGGCCGCCCACAGGGCTTCGCGATCCACCTCAAGATGGTTCATCTCCTCATAATACTGCTTACCGCTCTTGTCGGCCAGCAAGGCCTGGAGCTGCTCCTTGGTGTCCACCGTTTTTTTGTTGCACAGGTTTCCTTCCGGCATGGGTTCCAATCCTTGGCTAGTTAATGGTTAAAGTTTTGCTTAAGCAGCGGCATGGCTACCACGCCAACCCCTTGCCTTTCATGCCGCCGCGTTTAATACCGTAGTCCATCCCCAGCTGCGCCCGGCTCAAAAAGAAAAGAATAAAATGAGATAACTTGGTCAGCGGTATGGCAACCAGGAAGATCTCCCCGCAGATGATATGCAGCACCAGCCAGAAAGAGTAGTCCGGTGCACGGTAAAAAGCCATCAGACCGGTGAAAAATGGCGCCACGGCAATGGCCAGCATCAGGTAGTCATAGGCGGTGGTAATCAGCCTGACTTCGGGCAGCGCAATACGCCGCAATACCAGCAAAACCGCCGCCACGATGACCAGAATCGACAGCACCTCAGCCACCCCTTCGGGCAGCGTCCAGAGGCTGACCCCCCATCGTTCCCGCAACAGGACGTTATGTCCCAGCAAAAAAACCGGCGTCAGCAGCAGCCCGACATGCATTAAAAAGACCCAGAAGGTAAACCAGGGGTTGTTGCGCCAGCTGTGGGTCCCGTAGGGAAACAACCAGAAAAAAATGGAGCGCAGCGCCCCTTTGACGCCATAAGCCACATTGACCCGGTAAGTCACCCGGTCGGCCTTCCAGTCCAGGCCCCGGATGTACAGCACAATGCGAACGATAATACCGATAAAAAAAACGGTAAATGAAAACCATGCCAACGGCCCGGTCACAAATTCATACATGGGTTGCTCCTTGAAAAATAGCGTCTTGCACCAAACGGCTTCAACGGCTCACTTTTCATCGTCATCTTTTTCAGTGAGAAAACGATAGAAAAAGGTGATGGCGATCAGCGCCGCCACAATCAGCAGATACGTTATGTTTTCCGTGTGCAGCATGTACTCCTGCAATGTATGGATGGTACTTTCCATGCCTTGTTCCCTCTAAGTGGTCTCATCATAATCTTTGTGCGCATACATAATCGGCATGCGCGTGACGATGAAACGAAATGCGATCAGCCCCACCGTTACCAGGAAAACGGAAATACCGATTTCCATCCAGTGGGGAAAGTAGCGTTCGGCAGACGGCAGCTGCCAGTTAAAAGCGATCAGCCCGACATTCAGGCGGTTGACAATAATGCCCAGCACCGTCCAGGCCGCCGTCCATTTAATGAGCTTCAAATTTTTCTCCCGTACGCCGACGGCATACAAAAAACAAGGCAGCGCTACAAAGCCCAGCATTTCCAGCAAGAACCAGGCCCCGTAGGAAGTTGCCAGTAAATGCCAGCCGTTGCCCTGGGATACTCCGATGAGCTTGACAATAAAATAGCCGGCCAGCACCAGGGCGGCGGCCTTGCCGAAACCCAGGGCGACCTCGTCTTTTTCCGCCAGGTGGGCGGCATCCATTTTATCCTTAAAATACCGGTGGGACAGGGTGCTTTCAAAAATTACCATCGAAAGCCCGGCGATGATGCTGGAGACAAAAAAATATACCGGCAGATACGGCGAATACCAGAGGGGGTGAAGCTTTGACGGTGCGATTAAAAACAGTGCTCCCAGCGATGACTGGTGCAGGGTGGACAATACCACCCCGAAAATGGTCAGCAGCAGGGTGAGCCGGATAATGATGTTGCGCGCGCGCTTCAGTCCCAGCCATTCCAGGGCCGCCGGGGAAAATTCCACAAACAGTACCGTGAGGTAAAGGGCCACGCAAGCAGCCACTTCAAACAGCAGGGAGGTGGTTCCCTGCTGCACGATAAACGGAAAAGGCAGGCGCCAGGGCCTGCCGACGTCATAGTTGAGCGCCACGACCACCATGGCATAGCCCAAAAATCCAGTCAGAATCGCCGGTCGCACCGCGCTGTGGTACTTTTTCATACCGAATATATAAACGGCAGCCGATGTAACAAATCCCCCGGCGGCCAGGGCGACACCCACCAGCAGGTCAAAGCCGATCCATATGCCCCAGGGGTTGTAATCGGACAGATTGGTGACAGCCCCCAGCCCCCGGGTAAAGCGCATGACGGTAATAAAAAGCCCCATGATAACGATAATGCCGGCAATGACATTGAAGGGGGTTAATAAAGATTTGCCGGTGGTCGCGGCCTCATCAGACATCAGGACTCCTCCTCGCTTGACTTCTTGGCGGCATCTTCGGCACGGGTGTCGGCAGTACCCGCTGCGGATTTTTCGGCCTCCTCCTCCAGGGCCTTGCTGACGGCCTTTTCGATGGCGACTGTTTTTTCCGCCTCTGCCTTTTGTTTGGCGGCGGACAGTTGCCCGGCGGCTTCGGCCCGGGCTTTTTCCAACGCGCTGTCAACCGCCTGCGTTTTTTCCTGTTGTGCAATTTTTTCCCTGCGCTTGTTGATGGCATAAATGCCGCCCAGCAGCACCGGCCACAGGCCAACGACGATGGGCACGGCGCTGAGCGCCCCGGCGGTAAACTGCGGAGCCGGGGTTACGCCGAGATCTTCACGCATGCCGATTTTGTTAAACGCAACGGCGGATAAATACAGCCAGCTGGTACCGCCCATCTCAGTTTCCCCGTATATATGGTCCACGTACCGCCCGGGGAATCGGCGGATGCGTTCGCGCGCAATTTTCAGCAAATCCCGCCGACTGCCGTAAGTAAGCGCCCCGGTGGGACAGATTTCGACACAACCGGGCAGCAGGCCTTTGACAATACGCGGGTAACACATGGTGCATTTCATCACCCGGGGAGAAAAGGCGTTGTCATATTCATAGGCGGGGATGTTAAACGGACAGGCAACCATACAATAACGGCAGCCCACACAGACCGAAGGGTCATAAACCACGGCACCCTTTGGGGTCTTGGTAAACGCCCGCACAAAGCAAACCGACGCACAGGCAGGCTCCAGGCAGTGGTTGCACTGGATCTTGCGGTACTGCGGCCCTTTGGCGCCGGGTATGCCGTCATAACGGTTGACGACGGTATAGGCCTTGGCCGTGGTCCGGCGCGGGACATTCATCACTTCCATGTCACTGAAGGACTGCTGCGGCGACGGCAACTCGTTGACCTTGTTGCAGGCCAATTCGCACTTGCGGCAGCCGATACAACGGGTATTGTCATACAGTACGCCGTTGCTGTTCGCATACCCCTTAAAATGCTTATTGGTGGCGGCAGTTGCCTTTTTGCCCAAAGCGGTGCCCATACCGGCAGCACCCAGCCAGCCAAGAAATTTTCTACGCGAAATGGACATAAATCTACCCCTGCTGCAAATCTATTTTTAAGCGGATCAATTCCCAGTTCAACCTAGGTTTTAATTTTTTTGCGATGACACGCGGTACAATCGGTTGAAACCGGCTTTTTCATCCCCATAGCCTGATGGCACTGGTTGCAATTGACGTGATAGGCGGCTTTGAGCTCCGGTTTAAACAGCTCGCCCCCGTCAAAGCGTCTGACGTGGCAGCTCTCACAGGCCGGCGGCTTTTTTGCTGCCGGGCTGTTGTGATGGCAACTCTGGCAAACCCACCCCTTCTGGTCATGAAAATAGCCGGCCAGTTTATTGCCCTTGATATTGTTGACCAGGGTTTGAACGATCTTGCGATGGGGAAGCTTTACGGGCTCATATTCGTTCTGCAGTGTTTTTATCAGGACGGTTTCCGGGATGTCTTCCACCGCATAGGTTTGTCCTGTCGCTGGGCGAGAACTCAGCAGCGATGCGGCCAGCATTTCATCCTCATCCGCCTGCCTGTCGCCGGGATTCTGTGACGGTGCCGCCACGTGGCAGGCAACACAGGTATCCGGGGTGTTGCGACGGGTTATTGAAACGGCGCTGTGGCAGCCGGCGCAATTCGGATCGCTTTGATTCAAACCGTGACATCCCAGGCAGCTTTGTCCGGCATTCGGCCGATGCATGGATTGCTCCAGGGTGACAAATTGCCCCTTTTTTTCGCCTTGCAGGTTGTGACACTGAATGCAATCGTTCATGGCGGCATGGTGGCACACACGGCAGGTATCATTGGATGCCTCATGGCCCTTGTGGTTAAAGACAACCCGCTTCATCCGGGATCTTTCTTTGGTCTGAAGCCTGTCGGGATTCGTGTCTTTTATAAACACGACGTCGGGCTGGCCCCTTTTCAGGCGGGGGACATTTTGCACTTTTTTTATCAGCTTCTGCTCGGCGGGGTCATGACAGCCGGCGCAATGATAAGGACCGGCACTTTCGTCTTTTGCCAGGGTCCTGCGGTGACAGTCAATACAGGCGATGTGCGCCGCCTGCTTGAAGGAGCTGACATTTTCCTGGAGGATTTGCTGATGGCAGTAACGGCACGTGCCTTCCTTGCCCTTGGCGAAAAAAAGCTTTTTCGTCACCTTGTTGTATTCGTGGTGGCACTTTTCGCATTTATTGTCCTGGGCCTTGGAATGGATGTAATGCAGCGATTTGTCCATGCCGATGGCTTTCCAGTTGGAAACCACGGAGGTATTGTTGAAATGGCACTGACCGCA
>JAOZSC010000107.1 GCA_029939875.1 Desulfobacterales bacterium | reverse complement strand
CCGGCTGTTTTTTGACCTGCGCCTGGAACCAGGCGTCCGGAAAAAAGGCTTTCAGCCCATTGATCAGCCGCTTGGCTTTTTCAGGAGGCATCTGCTGTTGGCGGGCCAGGGACGCTGCCTGGTCAAAAATTTCCTGGTTCGAATACTGCCCAGCCACTGCGGTCGCGACAAAAAAGGTACCCACCAGAACCAGCACCATCCATGTCAACGTGTGTCTGTGCATCCTGTTCTCCTTTTCAGTCCGGAATCGGACACTGTCCGATGGCCCGGGAAATAACGCCCATGTGGCCTTTCTCGCCCTGGGCAATCGCCAGAAACGCCTGCCGGGCCACATCGTTTTCCATGCGGTTGGCCAGCGTGCGATACATGTCAAAGGCATGATATTCGATGTTCAGGGCCAGCTCCAGCAAGTTGAGGCAGTATCGTCCATTAATTTTTTCAACGGCGGCAACCGCCGCATCAAATGCTTTTCCCCCCTCCAGAACTTCCCCGGACAGCTGTTTGAACAACTCTTCAAAAGGCCGGGGGGAGTCGACCTCTTCTTTCCAGAAACCATAGATCTGCCTGGCATGCGCCTCTTCAGCCTTTACCAGGTGTTCGATGGTGCGAATAAACGGCTGCCCCCGGTATTTTTCGGTGACGTAAAGGTAAAAACGCAGGGCCGCCTTTTCAAGATCCATGCACTTGAACATCAGTTCGGCTATGGTCTCGGAGTCCTCGAACACCTGCAGCCTGGGAAACTGGGTCAGCTGCTTTCCGTCCCAGGCCATCATACCGCCACTGAGACTGTAAATTTTTTTCAGCGGCAGGTTGCTGTCCGCCGCAATGACGGCCGCCGCCTGGGAGCGGGCCCCGCTATGGCAGTAAAAAACAAGCTCCTGATCCGACGGCAGTTGCGACACGTCAGCATCCAGCTGCGCCAGCGGCAAAAGTTGTGCGCCGGGAATGTGCCCCCGGCTGTATTCTTCCGGCTGGCGGACATCCACTAAGCGGTAGTCTTTTTCCCGGCGCTGCTGCATGTATTGTCTGAACTGCTCGACGGTAAGGATTTCAAAGCCAAAATCGGTCACGATGATGACGCTCCCCTTTCCCACCTCAATCTTGCATAAAAACCGGTCACGCTTTCTGCGTTTTCATTAACTCCCGGTTCGTGACAACTTCAGGCACTAATCAAAGGCCAGATCTGTGCTCCAATCCTCCCAGACGTTTCCGACCAGGTCCACCCCCGGTTTCAGTGTTTTCTTTCCCGGCCTCCAACCCGAAGGGGTCGCTTCGGCACCTTTGGTTTTTCGCACCAGCTGAAAGGCCTGAACCTGGCGGAAGGTTTCATTTACATTGCGGCCCACCGGTGGGGTTAACACTTCGTAACCCTGAATAACCCCATCCGGGTCAATGATAAACCGTCCCCGGTTTTCAACACCGGCGTCTTCATCATAGATGCCAAAGACCTTGCCTACCCTACCACCGGCATCGGAGAGCATCGGAAACGGGATCCCCCCTTTTACCATCTTGGAAAGCTCCTTGTCGTTCCACATTTTATGAACAAACATGCTGTCGATGCTGATGGACATGATTTCCACGCCCAGTTCCTGGAACTCGGAATATTTTTCAGCAACTGCTGAAAGCTCTGTTGCTCAGACAAAGGTAAAGTCCCCCGGGTAAAAACACAGCAGAACCCATTTGCCCAGGTAATCCGAAAGTTTCATGTTGATGAATTTATTTCCCAAATATCCCGGCGCCGTAAAATCCGGCGCTTGTTTGCCCACCTGTATCATGCTGACTTCCTCCTTATGTACATTCTGGGTTGCGGCCAAATCTGTCTGTTCCGTTTCGCCCACCGGCCCTCCGGTTGGACGGGCGCATCCGGGCTTTATCTCTTCAGCCATAGGCACCTCCTTTCATCATTGCTGCCTGCAATCACAGGCTTTAAAAATCCACTGCTAACAGGTATCAATAAAGATTAACGCTCAGAATGTCAATAAAATTGCCTGGCAGCATTTTGTGGGTATACCAACCATTGCGCCTGGAGCCGAAACAGACTATGCTGAAGCCAACCGAGCACTAATCAGGTTGACGAAAGCCGGTTAATTTGAGAAACAATTCATTTCGCACCTTACCGAATCTATTTTTCAATTAAAGGGGGATTTAGATGGAAAAATACATGCAGCCGGATAAACGGATGACCGCCCGGCAAGCCATCGGGAACTTTGTAAACGATGGTGATTCTTTCGTTTTTGCCAACTGTCTTTACTGCATGCCACTGGCCCTGACCCACGAAATCATCCGCCAGGGCAAAAAAAACCTGATGGTTTTTCAGCAGGGTGGCATTGAAGAGATCGATCAGCTGCTGGAAACCGGTGCCATTGACCGGCTGGTTATTGCTTATAACTTCAGAATCGGCGGCAAGCGGGTAACGACACCGCTGGACCGGGCCTTAAAAGAGGGCCGGGTGGCCATCGAGGAGATGACCAACCATACCCTGCTTTCAATGATGAAAGCCGGGGCCATGGGGTACCCGTTTATACCGGTGCTGGCCGGCACCGCCGTCACGGACGTGGTCAAGCGCAGGGGTTTTCTCGGCGATCAGCGCTTTGCCGAAATTGTCGACCCTTTTTCCGGCCATCCGGTACTGGTGGTGAAAGGCTATACCCCGGACGTGGCCATTATCCATGTCCAGCGCGCGGATAAACTCGGCAATGCCCAGCTGTGGGGTGCCATGATAAACAGCAAATGGGCGGCGCTGGCCGCCAAAAAGGTGATTGTGTCCGCTGAAAAGATCGTCGACAGCGATGTGATCAAATCCGCGCCGCATTTGACCATCGTTCCGGCCCACAAGGTATGCGCCGTGGTGGAATGCCCCTGGGGCGCGCATCCTTCTGAGGTGGCCGGCCACTATGACTACGACATGCTGTTTCGGGTGCTTTTTTTCGCTTCCAACGGTTCGCCGGAAGGCTTCAAAGCCTGGTTGGATGAATGGGTATACGGGGTTGCCGACCGGCAGGAATACATACAGCACTATGTGCAGCAGTTTGGAAAAGATACACTGGAGACGCTGCAGGCCAAACCCTTTCCAAGTGTTCCGGCCGACTATGGCTTTTCATTTAAACCGGCCTGGGATGCCAACGAATATTCGCAGCAGCTTGACATGAACATGGACCAGTATATTCAACTGCTGCAAGACAGGGGGGAATTGATCGATGGCTAAATATACACTTTCCGAACTCATCATTTCACGGGCGGCAAAAGAGATTGAAGACGGCCAGATGGTGGTCATCGGCCAGGGCATTGCCATGGCCGCCGGGGTGCTGGCCAAAAATACCCACGCGCCCAACATTGTTATATTGACCGAGGCCGGCATGCTGGGGTTTGAGCCTTTCAAGGTCCCGCTGCACATTGCCGATCCGAGCTGCACCCGGGGATTCACCTATTCGTGCGACATGGTCGATATCTTTTCAACCATTTTAAATCGGGGTTACGTGGATGTCAGTTTCCTGGGCGTGGGACAAATCGATCGTTACGGGAACATGAACAGCAGCTACATCGGAAATCCGGACAATTTTGAATTCCGAATGACCGGTGCCGGTGGGGCCCCCGAGTTTGTCGGATATTCGCACAAGACCGTTCTCACCATGCTAGGAGGCGAATTTGTTGAAAAACTGGACTACTTCACCTCACCGGGTTACCTGGACGGCGGCAATTCCCGCTATGAAGCTGGTATGCCGGCTGATTCCGGGCCCCGGATTCTGATCAGCACCCAGGGAACCTTCAAATTCGATAAAAAGACAAAGGAAATCTACCTGGCAGGGTTGCACCCCGGGGTGTCTCTTGATGAGGTGAAGTCTACCGTGCCGTGGGATCTCAAAATAGCGCAAAAACTTGAGCCCACCCTGCCGCCAGCCGCTGACGAACTGGATATCCTACGGCAGTTTTCCCCGGAGATATCCATGGGCAGAAAACTGCAGGTGGAGGCCGTCGTCAACCGCGTTTTCCGGATTATTGAAAAAAACAAAAACCGCCAGCAAAAATCGGGATAAAAACAGATGGGATTACTTCAAACACTCGAACGGATGCTGGGCAAGTCACCGCGGGGAGAAACCCGGGTTGAGCTCAAAGAAATTTTCTGCAAACCCGGGGGCCGAAATTTTATAGAAAAAATCAACACGGCCGCCTCTGGATGCCAGTACAGCAACCCCGACGGCAGCAGTCGCCAAAAAGCCCTTCAAAAGATAAAATCCGGCGAACGGGTCCGGCTAGTCTGGCATGATAAAAGTTCCGGCACCAGGGGCGTTGTCTACCTGCTCAAGGGCGGCAAAAAAACCCAGGAACTGTTCATGCCCGACTGTTTCGGCTGCCTGAACGACAAAATCTCAGCCCGGGTGGTTCGATGGTTGACCCGCGACAACATCGTCACAGCGGCTAAAGTGGTCAAAATTACAGGCGGTACCCGCAAACAGCCGCGGCTGGGATGCGTCCTGGAGCTGACCACCTATCCCGGTCCCCCGGAAAAAAAAGCGAAAACCGGAAATGACCGATAGATGGCCTCCAGCGCACGGGTTCCTGACGTTATTGTTGCAGGTGCACCTGCCAGCGCTTGAACCTGCCGGACAGGTGACGTTAGGCCGGAGGATTATTCACCATTTTGTTTGCAATTGTCACCACTATCGTTGCTGGACACCGCGCTGTCATCATCATGGCGTCTTTCCCTGCCACATCGTCTTTCGGGAATATAATGGGTATAGGAAAACTGCCGGCGGTCCATTGTGGCACGCGGTTGTTCTTTTTCAGATGGTTTCATTTCGATGGTAACGGGCATTGGAACACACTTTTTTGCACCGGAATCAGATTCCGGCCAGGTAATTATTGCACGTGGCATTCTGAAATGAAGTTAAAACATGGTACGGGATTTGTCCACTAAAATTGAGAACAATCTTCATCGAAAAAAAGATGCTTTATGAATGGAAACCAGATTGATTTGGGCCGGCAACAATTATTTGATTTCTGTTGAATTTTCAGCGATAACACGGGCATGGCTTCTGAAAACCGCAAAAAAGTGGTGACCACCACCTGCGCTTACGACTGCGGGGGGCGTTGCCTGCTGAAAGTGCATGTGGCCGATGGGCGCATTACCCGCATCGGGACCGACACCGGCCGGGGTCCGGGACTGAAGGCCTGCATCCGGGGGCTGTCCCAAAAAGAGGTGATCTATTCGCCACAACGCTTGACCCGCCCGTTAAAGCGAACCGGAAGGCGGGGCAGCGGCCAATTTGAGCCCATTTCATGGGATGAAGCCCTGGATACGGTTGCTGCACGGCTCCGGCAGGTCAAAGATACCGATGGGCCGCGCTCCATTTTCCTGATGAATTATTACGCCAGCGAGGCGGCTTTGCACAACACCCGCACGACGGCCCAGCGTTTTTTTAACATGCTCGGCGGGTGCACCGCGGTTGCCGGCAACACCTCCATGGAAGCCGCCGATTTTGCATCCCGTACCACCTTCGGAACCCGCTATACCGGCAACAGCCGCGACAACCTGCTGTATTCCAGACTGATTATCCTGTGGGGCTTTAATCCGCTGGTATCACGCTTCGGACCTGACACGGCCGCTTACCTGGCGGCAGCCAGAAAAAAGGGCATAAAAATCATCGGGGTGGACCCCCGGTTGAGCCCTTCGGTAAAAGCCCTGGCTGAAAAATGGATCCCCATTCGGCCGGGCACAGACACCGCCATGCTGATTGCCATGGCCCACGTCATGATTGCCGAAAATAGCTACAACCGCCACTTTATTCAAACCCATACAGCCGGCTTTGAAAAATTCAAAGCCTATGTGATCGGAGATGAAGACGGCATACCCAAAACGCCCCGCTGGGCTGCAGAAATCACAGGGGCGTCCGAATATGACATCGAGGCCCTTGCCGGGGAGTATGCCACGGCCCGGCCGGCGGCACTGTATGCGGGGTGGGCGCCGGGCCGCACCGCCGGCGGCGAGCAATTTCACCGCGCCGCCATGACCCTGGCGGCCATGACTGGCAACATCGGCATTGTCGGGGGACACGTGGCCGGCGGCACCGGCAGCATGGAACTGGGAAATGTGGCCGGATTGCTTCCGGTGGTGCCGGAACGCGGCCCCACGGTCCACATGAGTCGCATTTATGATGCCCTGCTGACGGGCAAAAGTGGCGGCCTTGCCGCCGATATCAAGCTGGTGTATATCGTGGGCTGCAACCTGCTCAACCAGTTTTTAAATGTCAACAAGGCGGTCAGGGCCTTGAAGCGGCCGGAATTTATCGTCGCCCACGAGCTGTTCATGACACCCACGGCCCGCTATGCAGATGTGGTGCTGCCGGTGAGCCATTTTCTGGAGCGCGAAGACATCGCACAACCCTGGGGCGGGGGACCTTACAATATTTTTATGCATCAGGCGGTTGACCCGTTGCCCGGGACCCGTTCGGACCTGGCGATCTTTTCACAGCTGGCCGCCCGCCTCGGCCTGGATGATTTTTTTCCCCAGAGCGAAGAATACTATCTGCGGCAGATGGTGGCCGACACTCCCGGCCTGCCGGATTACGAAAGATTCAGGCAGCAGGATGCCCACCGTATGGAGCTAAAAGAGCCCTGGGTCGCCTTTCGTCGACAGATCGAGGATCCTCACAATTATTGCTTTGCCACGCCGTCGGGAAAAATCGAAATCTACAGCCAGAAAATCGCCGCGATGAACAATACGCTGATCCCCCCCGTTCCCCGCTACCTGGAACACCGGGAAGGCCCGGCAGATGCCCGGATTCGGCGCTATCCGCTCCAGCTGGTCAGCCCCCATTCAAAAGGCCGCGTCAACTCCCAGTTTGACAACATCCCGCCTTTAAAAGAAAAATGCGACGATCGTATCTGGATCAATACGGCCGACGCCCGTCAGCGCGGCCTGGCAGACGGTGACCGCGTCTATGTCTTCAATGATCGCGGACGGCTGCGCACCACGGCCCGGATCACCGACCGGATCATGCCCGCAGTGGTGAGCCTGGATGCCGGGGCCTGGTACCGGCCGGATGAAAACGGCATCGACGACGGCGGTTGTGTCAACGTGCTCACCAGCGATGCCATGTCGCCCGGTGGCGCTTTTGCCTGCAACAGCTGCCTGGTTGAAGTTGAGCCGGATAACCGTGACAAATGAACTGAATAACTTTTTATTTGGAGTCAGGCATTTTATGATTACAATGAGTCTGTAATCATTATCTCGAGCTTCGTATCTAATTTTCCCATAAAATACAGACCCAATACAAAAAAGAGAAATTTTAAAAATAACCGCCATGAAAAAAAAATACATCCTAGGATCTGTCATTGCCGGGTGTGTTGCAGCCTCGTTTATCGCAATAGCGCTGCTGCCGGCCATTGTATCCAGCAAGACCGCAAAACCGCTGGTGCTGCAGCTCATCAATCAGCGCATACCCGGATCGCTGAAAGTGCAGGACTGGTCACTGAGCTGGCTGGGGGGCATGACAATCAACGGAATCATTTATGACAACCTTAACGGGGACCTGCTGGCAAACGTGGCGCAGGTGAAAACCGACAGGGGAATTGCCGGCCTGATTCTAAGCCGGGGCAACGCAGGCACCGTCAAAATTATCAACCCGCAGGTGATTTTTTTTACACCCACCGGTCCGAAGACCGTTGGACCTGAAAAGAACGGTCAACCGCGAATTCCGAAACCACTGCCGGCTGCGGAAAAAAAAAGCATTTTCCCGGCATTGTACGGGCACTATAAAATCATCGGGGGTTCGATTTTCACCGCCGATGGGGCT
>JAOZSC010000106.1 GCA_029939875.1 Desulfobacterales bacterium | reverse complement strand
CATATAGATCATGGGACGGAATGGTGGCGGTACCGGGTGCCGCGGAAACGGCGGATCAAGATCAGTTGGAGAAAGTAAAACGGGAGATCGAGGAAGCCGATATCGTCAAGATCGAGGGGACCAATCTCTATATCCTGAACCAATACCGTGGGCTGACTGTCTGCGATGTGTCCCGGCCCGACAGCCCGACTATTTCTGGCCGGAGCCGGGTTGACGGCGAACCGATAGAGATGTACATCCGGAGCGATTACGCATACGTGATCGTCTCCGTCCCCCAGGTGCCCGTCTACGGCATCCTGAAGGCGGACGAAGCCGACGCCCCGGTACTATCCATGCCTCAAAGCCGGATTGAGGTCGTCAACATCGCCGACGCATCGAATCCGAGAAACCTGGGAGCCTTGAATCTGAAAGGGCGAATCACCGATTCGCGGATCGTGGGCGACATCCTCTACGTGGTCTCCACCGAGGAACCTGTCTACCGGCTGTATCGCAGCGAACAGCCCGCCGCCGTCGCAACGGACACCGCCGACGATGATGGGTACGTATCAGCAGCGCCAGAAAAAGCGCCCGACGAAAGAAACGTTTACGTGGCTTCCATCGACCTGTCCGACCCCGGAAATGCCCGCGAGGTTGACCGGGTGGATTTCGGCGGATCGGCCCGGTACATCCACGTGACGGAGGAAGCGATCTTCATCGCGTCCGACCCCTCGGATTATTCCAGCGACAGCATGAATGTCACCTACGTGGATATCTCCGACCCAAGTGGCGTGATTCGAAAAAGGGGCAGCTTCGACATCCTTGGACGTATCAGGGACGAATGGAAGATGGATTACACCAGCGGCTATTTCCGGGTCTGCACATATGAATGGAGGGATGGAGGTGTAAGCCGCCTGTACACGATCGACGTCACGGATCCCGACGCCCCGCGCAAAATCGGCTCCCTGGAGCTCGGCAGGGGAGAGCAGCTCTTCGCCACCCGGTTCGACGGGGATCGCGCCTACATGGTAACTTTTGAGCGCAAAGACCCTCTGTGGGTGATTGACCTGAGCGATCCGACCCAACCGGAGATCAAGGGGGAACTGATTGTGCCCGGCTGGTCCACCCACATCCAACCCATGGGCGATCACCTGGTGGCGCTGGGCGTGGACGACACTGACGGCTGGCGGGTTTCGGTCTCCCTGTTCGACGTGGCCGATCCTGAACAGCCGGACC
The DNA here is from genome assembly GCA_029939875.1 of Desulfobacterales bacterium. Classification (GTDB taxonomy): domain Bacteria; phylum Desulfobacterota; class Desulfobacteria; order Desulfobacterales; family JAFDCJ01; genus JAFDCJ01. The sequence continues at coordinate 6,583 of JAOZSC010000106.1, read as the reverse complement.
TGATCAAGCGCCTCTCATTCGGGGAGAGCAACGGCTGGAGTTCGACCACGGCCTACCAGGACGTTAAATCTTTCACGGTGATGGAGGATATCGGCCTGATCCTTCTACCTTACACGACCGCCTCCTATACCAACGGCCGGTACAAATCGGAAAACCGTCTCCAGCTCATCGACTATTCCTCCACCGACCTCGATGCCCGGGGCTGGGTGACCCAGAAGGGGGCCGTGCTTCGCGGAAGGAGCTTCTCCGACCGTCTCTTCTCGGTTTCCACTGAGGAGCTGCAGGTAATCGACGCATCCAATCGCGACAATCCCCTGGTAACGGCCAACCTATCGCTGGCGATGAACATCGTCGATTACACGCCGCTTGCAAATGGCTACGGCATGCAGGTTGTTGAAAGCAGTGGCGATTACACCCTGCAGGTCGTCCCGGTTGGCGATCCGGAAAACCCGGTCGGCAAAATCGCATTGGACGAATCCGGATACTCCTCGCATTTCGTGAATGGAAATCTTGCCTTCATCGTGGCGAACCACTACGGTGCCGAGTATTATCGCGTGGACGCCGAGGCGGACACCATGCCATACCCGTCCGAATACACGACCAGCGTCACCGTCTTCGATTTCTCAAACCCGATATCTCCGAAAAAACGGGGGTCGATCGAAATCAGGGGAAATTATTACACACCGATGCCGCTTGCGGAAGATGTCGTTATATATCCGTTTTACAGCAACGGTGAAATCGTTCAGGTGAAAGGGGATATGCTTGCCTTCGTAATGATGAATCCTCGCCGATATTATGGGTATTACGATGCGCCCGGCATCGGCGCATTGGAGCGGAGCAATGTAGTCGCAGAGCAGGCCGAACCTGAAAAATTCTTCCAGGGGCTGTTGATCGTGGATTTGTCCGATCCCGACCGCCCTGAGCTTGCCGCCCGGCATGCGATCGAGGAGCACGACGCCTCGGGATTCTTCGCGAAATCCGGAATGTTGTATTACAGCTTCACGGAGGACGCAGAGGATGACGACCAGGGGCGCTCCCAGGTCAAGTACTACCTGGGACGGGTCGACATGGCTGATCCCGCCTTGCCCGCGAGCTTGTCGCCGATCAATATTCCGGGGACCTGCCTGGGGATGGACGAAACCGGCAAATACGCTTATACCATCGACACCCGGTGGGCGCCGGAAACAGACAATTCCGTGCAATACACGTTCAACGCCGTCTGGATCGAAGGCGACACAGCGTACCTCATGGGCGAAGCGAGCCTGTCGAGTTATTACCATAGATTCGTGATCGCCAGCGGGCTCGCGTACCTCAATGGATATTCCTGGCGGGGGTGTTGCGGCGGGTCCAGCGAACTGGTCATCATCGATCTCACGGATCCCGAAAAACTCGAGAAGTATGAAAACGAATTGCCGGTGACCAGCGTCAGCATTATAGGCGCAAAAAACCGCACGGTGTTTGTGAGCATGTCGGGCGGCATCGGCTGCTACGACGTCCAAAATCCAGGAGCCCCCGAACTGACGGATTTTCGATATGGATACTCGTGGTCCGGGCGGGTGACCTTTTCCGGCGACAGGGCCTTTCTGCCCATGGGATATTACGGTCTCTGGGTGAAGGATCTATGACGGACTTCGGCTTTTTCATTGCACAAGGATTAAAAATTGTGCTGAAAGGCTTTCAGCCGTGATCATTTAATTTCGCGGCTAAAAGCCGCTCCCACAACCAACACAACTGGAGCTTTGCAGATAACCACGTTATCTTTTAATCACTTTATGCACAAACGCTTGCCGCTTATATTATGCGCGACGGCCGGTGAGCTACTTTTTTTTGTTTTCCACCATATCCCGGATGATATCCAGCAGCTGCGGTTGCAGCGGACGCCACCGGGGGTGCATGGCCTTGCCCTTGTTCCAGGTAAAATCCGCAACATCATATTGTTCCTCGATTCGGTGCTCGCCGTGTTCGCCATAAACGCTGGACGGGGTATAATCGATAAACAGCATCCGGTGCGAATCGATGTTAAATTCTGCGGTGACCTTCGTGGCGATGTGCCCCGCACAGCTTCGCACCGTCATCGTGCCTTCGGCAACATCGGAAGCAATGACGACCATCGGCTTCAGATGGGCCAGCTCTTTGTTATCACCCTTTGAAAGATCAAAAATCCGCAGGTGACATTTTCCGCTGGCCAGCCGCAACCGTCCCCCCCAGCCTTCCCAGGAGTATATGTCATCGTACAGTAACATGGTGGTCCTCCAGCTTCTTCGCTCCCCCTCCGGTTTTCAGCTCCGGGTCAACCGACCGTAAATCCATACCAGTTTATCCGGCAGTTGCCGCACGTCGGAGATGACGCTGTGATGAATGTTGCCATATAGATTGTCCAGTTCAGGATCTGCCGTCTGGTTTACCGTAATAGCATGTGTATAAATGCTTCTTGATTTCAATTCAAACAGGGCCCGCCGGGTGTCTTCGACGGCATACTGGCGTTTGTAATCCAGGTCGTTGGGAAACCCGTCGCCGAGAATAATCAACAGGCGCACCCTGGCAGGCACCCGCTCGAGCTGAACGGCGGCATGGCGCACGGCGGCTCCCATGCGCGTATTTCTCTGGGCGCTGACGGCGCCGATACGTCTCCTAACGGCGTCACTCAGGTTTTCTTCAAAATCCTTCAAACGAAAATAGTCCACTCCCAGCCGGCCGTTTCCCGAAAAACCAGCAATAGCGAAAGTATCCCCCAGCACACCGAGGGCCTGGGTCAGAATCACAATGGCCTCTTTTTCAACCTCCAGGACCGTGGCATCAGATCCTGGTACCGTGTTGGCCGTTGAGCGGGACAAATCCACCAGCAACAGCACCGCCACGTCTCTGCGCTGCTTGACCCGCTTGATGTACAGGCGGTCCGAGGGCAGGATGCCGGCCCGTCGGTCCAGAGCATAATCCAGCAGCGCCCGGTAGTCAAACTCATCACCGTCCGGCCATTGCCGCAAAATCGTCAGGCCCCGGGGTTTGATCATTTCAAAGGCATAGCGCATCCGCTGGATCAGTCCCCGGTGGCGCCGCAGCACCTGCCGGAAAAAACCGTTGGCAGGACCTTGAACCGGCCGCTCCAGCACCCGCACATGCCGCTGCAGGTAGTCGGCCAGACGGCAGTCCCATTCCCGGTACCAAAAAACCGGGCTGCCACCGGCATCCACGTGAAGATCGGTGGCGCTTCTCAAATCGGCGTCATCGAGCAGGTGCTCAAGATCCAGTCCAGGAGGCAATGGAGATCCTGCAAGGTCTTGGATATCCCTGTCATCGAGATGTCCATTTTGCTGCCGGAGTCGAATAATCAAGTCGGACTTGTAAACGACCAGGTCCCGCCGGGCCAGCGCCGCCTTCAAACGAGCCGCCAATCGGTCAATTTGCGGCTCAGTACTGCGGAACAACTCCGGCCTGGGCCGCCATCCAAACGGTGCCGGAAACGGCGGGTAAAAACCGTCGGCAGCAAGGCCGCTGCCCGGACAGTCGGCCAGGGCGGCGGCCTCAAAATAGGTCTGAAAAACAATGACCGCACCGGTTTCAACCGTCAACTCCGATCCGGCGGCCGCCTGCCACAATGCGGCGGTTTTTTCAGCAAACGCGCTATGACGGGGATGGGTCCCGCGGACGCCAGTTGGGTCCATATCCAGTGCCAGCCGCAAATACAGGGCCCCCAGGGGATGTCCAGGTTTCCGGGCCCCTGCTGACGCCTCCTGGTGAAGCAGCGGCATGACTCGCTGGACAAGGCCGGAATAACGTTGCGTCAGCAAAACCCGGATGCGGGCCAGCTCAAATATGGTGAACAGGTCTGCGGCCAGGGCCGGCAGCAAAAACAGGTTGAAAAACTGCTGGAGATCACAACCGCCTTTATCAAGAGCCGCCTCATGATCGCCACGGTGAATTTTCTCAAGACGGAGGGCAAAATTTTGCAACAGCGCCCCCGACATCTTTGCCGGTGAGGTCTTAAGACTTTGCTCCAGGGCCTTTTGAAGATCAAAATCAAAGGTTGCAAACTCATAAAAAGCCGCCTCCAGGCGCGTCAGCACCTGGTAAAGATAAAGGTTTTCACTGCGCCGGGAAAAGGTGTCGATTTCATCCGGGAGGTAGATAAAGCGGCCGTCCGAGCACACCCCCGGACCCGATTCCTGCACCCGGGCATGCTTTTGCGTCAGGGCCGATACGGGGCGCACCGCCAGGGGCATTGCCGTGCGGGCGTTAAGATACCGGTTTAAGCGCTCCTGCACCTCATCCAGGCCGACGCAGATCTGCATCTGCCGGCAGGTGTCCCGTCCGGTTTTTGAATCCAGTGAGAAAAACTTGCTGCCGAGCCTGGCCCGTTGCCGATATTTTTCCAGCCCCAGTCCCACAAAATCTTCCAGGGCCGGCCGATCCAGCCGCTGCACACCCTTTTGCATACCGTCCAGCAACGCCTGGCCCAGATGGTGATCGATACGAATCACCCGCTGCAACTGCTCCAGCTGCCAGGTACGCTTTGTTCCATCAAAAACAGCGGCCGCCTCGGCAAGCAATGAGGCCAACCGGAGGCATTGATTGTAGTTCAGTTGCCAGGAAAAAGCAGCCTCCAGAAGTGCGAGGTAAGCGTGAGCCGATTTTTGATCTCCCGCCTTGAGCAGGATCGACAGCGCTTCCAGCGGGCGGTTCAGGGTATAGGTTCCCTTGATCCGCATGATCCGTGTCACTTCCAGAAAATGATTTAGAAGCGCTCGGCTGCCATGCAAAAACACCGCGACCAGATGGGTGGCCATAATCCGCCCCAGGGTGGGGCCCTCCCGGGCAGCCTGGCGCACAATATTCCGGTATTCGATCAGATTTTCCGGGGTCACCCTTCCGGCCAGCTCGACCATGCCCAGGCCCACGGCCCAGCCAAAAGCAGTCTCCCGGCACAGTCCCCGGATGGATTCGGCCACCAGGATCCCGATGGTATGTTCGTCGACGGGCTCATCTTTCTCCAGCAGCCTGGCGTTTACCGCTTCGGCCAGTTGCGGATCGGCGGCAAATAATGTTTCAATGCTGTTGTCCATGGCTAGAAAACATCTTCGATCAAGTCATTCATTGTCTCCTGCAACCTGACATCATCGGTTAGCGGCAGGCAAATCGCGCAACGGCAGGCCTGCTCGGGTGCAATACCTTTTCTGATCAGTCGGGCGGCGTAGATCAGCAGACGCGTACTGGCGCCTTCCGTCAAGCCCTGCTCCCGGATGTTTCGGATTTTCCCGGCCAGCGTGACCAGCTTCAAGGCCGTATCCATGGCGATGTCCCCTTCGTGGGCCACGATTTCAGCCTCTTTTTCGGCCGGAGGGTAATCAAATTCCAGAGAAACAAACCGCTGCCGCGTGCTTTGCTTAAGATCCTTTAAGACGCTCTGATATCCCGGGTTATAGGATATCACCATCATGAAAGCGGGATGGGCCTGCAGGACCTCGCCTTTTTTATCGATGCTGAGCATGCGGCGGTTGTCGGTCAGCGGATGAATGACCACCGTGGTGTCCTTGCGGGCCTCCACGATTTCGTCCAGGTAGCAAATTGCGCCCATTCGCACCGCACGGGTCAAGGGCCCGTCAACCCAGATGGTTTCATCATCCTTTAGCAGGTAACGACCGATCAAATCCGAAGCGAACAGGTCTTCATGACAGGCCACTGTAATCAGCGGACGCTGCAGACGAAAGGCCATGTACTCCACAAAACGGGTTTTGCCGCAACCTGTAGGGCCTTTGAGCATCATCGGCAAACCGGTGTGAAAGGCCGTCTCAAACAAGGTAATTTCACTGCTGGTCCGCAGGTAGTACGGTTCCCGGTCAATGCGGTACGCTTCATCATGTGCTTTTGGTGTTGTGGTCATTTTCAACTCCCCGGCTCGCCAGCCGGCCCCGTCACCGATGCCCATCTGCCGACAGCTTGCCATCAGCCGCGGGCCGTCGCTTCCAAACCAAATCGTTGACAGCGCTGCTTTCGTTTACTCTGTGTTTGCCATGTTGTTTATGCAATGTTGAGGTTTAATCTTGCTTTGCCTGCATATATGTAATATATTATTAAGTTTAAATAAAGGGAAATGTATATGACAACCGACTCCGACTCGCAGATGATACACCACCTCGAATACAACGGGAAAAATGTGATCCTGGTGGGAACTGCCCATGTTTCCAGGGAAAGTACCCAACTCGTCGCCCGGGTCATCGAGGACGAAAAACCCGACACGGTGTGCATCGAGCTGTGCCCATCCCGGTTTGAGGCCATCCGCCGGAAACAACGCTGGCAGGAAACGAATATTGTCAAGGTCATCAGGGAAAAAAAGTCGTTCCTGTTGCTTTCCAATCTTCTGCTGGCCTCATTTCAGAAACGAATTGCCAAAAAACTGGACATTCAACCTGGCGCGGAGATGATCGCGGCCATTGAAACTGCAGAACAGGTGGATGCTGAAATATATCTGGCAGATCGGGATATCCGCACCACCCTTTCCCGGGTCTGGCGCGCCATGGGCCTGTGGGGCAAAGGCAAGCTCCTGTTTCAGCTGATCCTGTCGCTGGGCGAAATTGAGTAACTCAGT
>JAOZSC010000105.1 GCA_029939875.1 Desulfobacterales bacterium | reverse complement strand
TCTGCCGCTCAGAATTAACCGGGTCCCCCGAAAACTGCCACCGGTCTTTCGGTTTGTGCGCAGTTTGCAACCCTGGAGCATGCTGGAAGTTTTCATGGTGGGCATCCTGGTTTCCGTTGTCAAGCTTGCCAAAATGGCACACGTCATACCCGGCATCGCCCTGTTTTCCTTTCTGGCGCTTATTTTCGTCATGGCGGCCATGACGGTTTCCCTGGACGCGCACCTGATCTGGCACAAATGGGAGACGCATTGATGGATTCCGCTTTCTTAACCGCCCAAAAAGCCGGACTGATCAGCTGCCACAGCTGCCATCTGCTGTGCAAAAAACCAAAGTGGTCGGCCGTCATACGATGCCCGCGCTGCGGGGCCCGGCTGCATCCGCGCAAACCTGACAGCATCGCTCGCACCTGGGCCCTGGTACTGGCAGCCCTTATTTTTTACATTCCCGCCAACGTGCTTCCCATCACCATCGTGATTTCGATGGGCAAGGCCCAGTCGGACACCATCATGAGCGGCGTGATCTACTTTATTCACAGCGGAATGTGGCCCATCGCCCTGATTATTTTTATCGCCAGTGTTTTCGTGCCGCTGGTCAAACTGATGATCCTGGCATTTTTACTCATCAGCGTGCAGCGAAAATCCGGCTGGCGCTCGAAAGACCGCACAAAGTTATACCGTATCATCGAAATCATCGGCCGCTGGTCGATGCTGGATATTTTTGTGGTCACCATCCTGGTGGCCCTGGTGAATCTGGGGGCCCTGGCCACCATCCATGCCGGACCGGGAGCCCTTTTTTTCGGCGCCGTGGTGGTGACCACTATTTTGGCCGCCATGAGTTTTGACCCCCGGCTGATCTGGGATAGGGAGGAGACAGTCCATGAGTGATGCCAACAGTCAAATGCCGGATATAGGAAGTGTTCCGGAAGCTGAAGTTTCGACACACAAACGGCGGATTTCCATCGTCTGGCTGGTTCCGCTGGTCGCCGTCCTAATTGGCGGCTGGCTGGTTTACAAGGCCATCTCTGAAAAAGGCCCCACGGTGACCATCGTTTTTAAATCCGCCGAAGGGCTTGAAGCCGGTAAAACCAAAATCAAGTATAAGGATGTCGAACTGGGCAAGATCAGCTCCATTAAGCTTGCCGATGATCTTTCCCATGTCATCGTGACGGCTGAAATGGCCAAGCAAGCCGAAAAATTTATCTCGCAAAACACCCGTTTCTGGGTGGTTCGCGCCCGAATCGCCGCCGGCAGTGTCTCCGGGCTCGGCACGCTTTTTTCGGGTGCCTATATCGGCATGGACCCTGGAAAACCCGGCGAGCCGAAGCTTCATTTTACCGGCCTGGACATCCCGCCGGTGGTGACCACCGACCTTCCGGGAAGGCATTTTATTCTCAGGGCAACGAATCTCGGATCGTTGGATATCGGGGTCCCGGTTTACTACCGTCGCATCAAGGTCGGGCAGGTGGTCAGCTACCGGCTTGACGAAAATGGTCAGGCCGTGACCATCAAGGTGTTCATCCATGCGCCCCAACACAAGCTGGTGCGCAAAAACACCCGCTTCTGGAACGCCAGTGGTTTTAACCTGGTTGCCGATGCCGAGGGGATCCGGGTGAACACGGAATCTCTGGTGTCATTGATGATCGGTGGGATCGCCTTTGACCTGCCGGCTGGCGCCGAACCCGCCGCTGCGGCCGATAAAAGCGAGGTGTTTAAGCTTTACCGGGACCGAGAAAGCATTAGCGTAAAACCCTATGCCCGCAAGCAGCGTTGGCAGTTGCATTTTGACGGCTCTGTCAGGGGCTTGAAAATCGGTGCGCCGGTGGAACTACGGGGGATTCGAATCGGCCAGGTGGTGGATATCAACCTGGAATTCGATTATCAAAAGGGGCTCTTTCGTATTCCGGTTTTAATCGAAATCGAACCGGACCGGCTTTCGGCCACCGGCGATGTCCCGGAAGACAGCGAACGCCATAAAATCATGGATTACCTCGTGGCAAAAGGGCTGCGGGCCCAGCTTCAAACCGGCAGCCTGATCACCGGCCAGCTGCTGGTGGGCATGGACATGCATCCGGAAGCACCGCCGGCCAGAATCGACTGGCAGGGCAAATATCCCGAGCTTCCCACAGTCCCGGCGTCCCTGGAACAGATTACGGACAACATTACTCGCTTTGTGGCCAAACTGGACAAGCTGCCCCTGGAGCAGATCGGTGCCGATCTGCAGCAGACGATTCACGGCGCCAGCAAACTGGTGGATTCCCCCGAACTGCTGCAGGCGGTTGCCAACCTGAATGCATCCCTGGAACAAATCCGGCTGCTGGTTTCCGATCTGCGCACCAACGTGACGCCGGAGATCAGCGCCACGCTTGAGCAGGCCCAAAATTCACTGGCCGCGGCCGAAAAAACACTCGGCACCGAGTCTGCGCTGCCGGTCAAAATGAAATCGGCACTGGATGAAATTTCCGCCGCGGCGCGTTCGCTGCGGTTGTTGCTGGATTACCTGGAGCGCCACCCGGAATCACTGCTCCAGGGGAAAGGAGCCCAATGATGACATCACGATCGCTTACCCTGCGGGCAGCCTGCTTGCTGAGCATGATGGGCCTGATGCTATTAACCGCCTGCAGCAGGAGCCTCCCGGTTAAATACTATACGCTGCATCCGGCCCCGGCAGCGTCCATGGTGGACACACTCCCGCCGGACATGGCCATTGTCGTCGGACCCGTGATTATTCCTTCAGCCCTGGACCGGCAGCTGATCGTCACCCGGGATGCACACGACAACCTGCGCCTTTCCGAATATCACCGCTGGGCCGGTCCGCTGCAAAAAAATAGTGCGGCGGTGCTGGCGCAACACCTCGCCAGCCGGCTGGGTTCGCAACGGGTTACGGCTTACACAGTGGAAGATATTTTCCCGCCGACTCACCGAATTGTGGTCAGCATCAACCGCTTTGACGGCGGGCTGGAGGGAAATTTCGTGCTGGATGCCACCTGGAGCCTCAAAAAAATCGGAAGCAAACCGTCACTTCAGATACGACGGACAACGATCGACCAGCCCCTGTCCTCCCCGGATTACGACGGCCTTGTGGCCGCCCAGAGCAAGGCCCTGGCGTCGCTGAGTGAAAAAATGGCCGCCGCCATACTGGAATTGGCGGGAAAAAGTGCAGGAAATTAGAACTAATGGACAATGCTGATGATTCCAGTACATCACACTAACAATGAAAAGAATTTCGACTCATTTAGTATAAGAAATTTCAGCCCTGAGATTGCCGGAAACGGCTAATTCAAAATCTGGCTGAGAAACAGCTTTGTGCGCTCATGCTGCGGATGGTCAAAAAAATCTCCGGGGGTATTGCTTTCGACAATCTGGCCGAAGTCCATGAACAGCACCCGGTGTGCCACGCTCTTGGCAAAGCCCATTTCATGGGTAACCACAATCATGGTCATACCTTCTACAGCCAGTTCAATCATGACGTCCAGCACTTCCTTGATCATTTCCGGGTCCAGAGCGGAGGTGGGTTCGTCGAAAAGCATCACCTTCGGTGACATGCATAGACTGCGGGCAATGGCCACCCGCTGCTGCTGTCCCCCCGACAGCTGCCCGGGGAACTTATGGGCCTGTTCGGCGATGTGCACCTTGTCCAGATAATACATGGCCGTCTCTTCGGCCTCTTTCTTGGGAACCTTGCGCACCCATATGGGCCCCAGGGCGAGGTTGTCGATGATGGTCAGGTGGGGAAACAAATTAAAATGCTGGAAAACCATGCCGACTTCCATCCTGACTTTTTCAATATTTTTCAGGTTGTTCAACAGCTCTATGCCGTCGACAATGATTCGCCCGCGTTGATGTTCTTCCAGGCGGTTGATACAGCGGATCAGCGTCGATTTTCCTGATCCGGAAGGCCCACAGATGACAATGCGTTCTTTTTTGTGAACCGTCAGGTTGATCCCCTGCAACACATGGAATTCGCCGAACCATTTGTGCATGTCCACGATTTCGATCATGGCCTCGTCCGAGGCCTCCGATTGCGCTTCCTGCACCCTGTTCTCATCCATAAAAAATCCCTCATCAGCAGTATCCGCCGATAGTTATTCATCCTAAGTTGAAACACTCAATTTAGGTTGACCCTAGTTGTCGGTTGCCAACTCCTTTTCCAGCTTGCGGCTGTAATTTGCCATGGAAAAACATCCCAGGAAGTAAAGCAAGGCAATAAAAATATATGCTTCGCGGCTGAACCCCAACCACTTGGGATTGGAAAGCACGGTCTGGGTGGTCTTGAGCAGATCGAAAAGGGCGATGATGACCACCAGCGAAGTGTCCTTAAAGGCTGAAATTAAAATGCTCACCGTTGGGGGAATCACAATTTTCAGCGCCTGGGGCAAAACAATCAGCCGCATGGTTAGATAAATGTTTAATCCCAGTGATTCCGCCGCCTCGTACTGGCCGCGGGGCACTCCCTGCAGCCCTCCGCGTACGACTTCGGCAATGTAAGCGGCCGTGAACAAAATTATGGCGATCTGGGCCCGCAAAATTTTGTTGATGGTGACGCCTTCGGGCAAAAAAAGCGGAAAAATGATCGACCCCATAAAAAGCAAGCTGATCAATGGCACCCCGCGAATCAGCTCGATATAAACGATGCATAGTACTTTTATGCCGCGCATCTCAGATTGCCGTCCCAGAGCCAGCAAAACCCCCAGGGGATAGGCAGCGGTTAACCCAAATACCGAAAGCAAAAGTGTCAGGGGCAATCCGCCCCACTTGGTGCTCTCAACGGATGTCAATCCCAAAAACCCACCTTTCATCAAAAAACCCATGACAAAAAGGCCGGCAATCCATCCGTAGCCCAGGTATTTATTCCAGTGATGGCGGTTGCGACTGTAAAAAAGCAGCCCAAATAAAAGGAGCATCGCTACCAGGGGTCGCCATTGCTGGTCATATGGGTAAAACCCGAAAAAAATAAAACGGTAATTGGCGCTGATAACCGACCAGCAAGCACCGGTAGCTTCCCGGCATCCGGTTCCCGCGCTTTTCCAGACAGCGTTAATAAACGCCCAGCGGATCAAGGGCGGTACGGTTTTATAAAGTAGAAGCAGCGTAACCACGGTAAGAACTGAATTAAACCAGCCGTTGAACAAATTGGCCTTGGCCCATCCGACAAGCCCTATATGGGTAACGGGAGGTTTAATTTTTTCCGGCTGTTGTTGTTGAAGGACATTTTCCATTTTATGATTTTCACCGGTTGAATACTGCTCGATTTTTGCAAAATCGCCAAAACAGCAGATTTATCTTTCGACCAGTTTTACTTTTTTATTGTACCAATTCATGAACACCGACGTCGACAGGCTGAAAATGAGGTATACCGCCATGATCAGGGCAACGCCTTCAATGGACTGGCCCGTCTGGTTGATGGTCGTATTGGCCACCGAAACAAAATCCGGAAACCCGATGGCGACGGCCAGGGAACTGTTCTTGGTCAGATTCAACATCTGGCTGGTCAGCGGGGGCATGATCACCCTCAACGCCTGGGGTAAAATCACCAGGTTGAGCACCTGTCCGGTTTTCAACCCGATGGACATGGCGGCCTCTCGCTGGCCCTTGCTGACAGACTGGATACCGGCCCGCACCACTTCGGCCACAAAAGCCGCCGTATATAGCACCAAGCCCAGCAGCAGGGCAATAAATTCGGGACTCAGGGTCATCCCGCCCTTGAAATTGAATCCCTGCAGTTCGGGAATACTCAATTTAAACGGTGCTCCGAAGCTCAGCCATGTGATCAGCGGAAACCCGATGAGGATCCCGGCTGAAACCCAGAAAACCGGGAAAATCCGCCCGCTTTCGGCCTGCCGCCGTCGGGCCCAGCGCCTAAGAAAATAAACCCCTGCACAGCCCACAATGAAAGCCGCCAGCATGAACTTGTATGCAGTTTGCGCTTCAGGCACTGCCAGAATCAACCCCCGGTTGCATATAAAAACACCTTGGATCGGACTTAAGGCCTGCCCCGGCGAAGGAAAGAACTCATAAAAAAGAGAATACCAGAAAAACAGTTGCAGCAGGATAGGAATGTCTTGCATGACTTCAATATAAATCCCTGCCAGCTTGGAAACCAGCCAGTTGTTGGAAAGCCGCGCGATACCGACAAAAGTTCCCAGGAAAATCGTGATCACAATTCCGACGAAAGAGACCTTGAGCGTGTTCAGGGCCCCGACGACAAGCGCCCGGGAGTACGTGTCCGCCGCCGAGTATGGGATCAGGTGCTCACCGATTTCAAAGGCCGATTCCTTGTGCAAAAAGCCCCAACCGGTGGCGATGGATTGCCGTTTGAGGTTCAGCAGGGTGTTGTTTACGAGATAGTAGGCGAGCAGCCCCACCAGGCAAAATACGCCAATCTGGTAAATGATGGCGCGCTTCCTGGGATCAAACCAGAAGGGAATTTTTTCAGACGGGCTGCCGTTCAGTATGTTGTCATGTGTGTCCGTCACGCGCACGCCCCGGCGGGGAACTAAATGCCTGCTTCTTCCACGGAAAAGGTGAAAGAAGCAGGCCAATTGTCTTATTGGATTTTAAGCAACGGCCGGCGGCAGACCCCCCCGGGCGCACCGCCGACGGCATCGATTATCTAAACGGAGCGGCATACATCAGGCCACCGTCATACCACTGGGCATTGAGGCCTCGTTGCAGTGCCAGGGGCGTGGTGGGGCCGACGTTGCGATCAAATATCTCGCCGTAATTTCCGACCTGCTTGACGATGATGTAAGCCCAGTTTTCGGCAAGACCCAGGGCTTTTCCCAGACCGGGGGTTACCCCCAGAAAGCGCTTGACCTGCGGGTCGTTGCTCTTGAGCATTTGATCCACGTTCTGGGAAGTAATGCCGAATTCTTCAGCCTGAATCATGGCCATGACCGTCCAGTTCACAATGTCATACCACACGTCATCTCCATGACGAACTACCGGTGCCAGCGGTTCCTTGGAAATAATTTCGGGCAGCAGGACATAATCATTGGGATTGGGCGCCGTGGAGCGATGGGCGGCCAACTGGGAAGAGTCCGACGTATAAACGTCACAGCGACCGGCAAAAAAAGCCTTAGTCAATTCGGCCGTGTTTTCAATGACCACCGGTTTCCATTTCATGTTGTTTTTGCGGAAGTAGTCAGCGGCGTTCAATTCGGTTGTGGTTCCCGGCAGGACGCACACCGTGGCCCCCTCGAGTTCTTTGGCGCTCTTGACACCCAGTTTTGTGGGTACCAGGAAGCCCTGGCCATCGTAGAAATTCACGTGCACGAAATTCAAGCCGTTGGTGGTCTCACGGGTCAACGTCTGGGTGGTGTTGCGGCAGAGAACATCGATTTCTTTTGACTGCAGCGCCGGCAGCCGCTGAACGGCCGTCAGTGCGCTAAACTTCACTTTACTGGCATCACCGAACACGGCCGCGGCAATCGCCCTGGCGGTGTCCACATCCAGCCCCTTCCAGACGCCCTTTTCGTCGGGCATGCTGAACCCGGCCACCCCGCCGTTGACGCCGACAGCAATGTACCCCTTGGCTCGTACTTCTTCAAGGGTCCCGGCCACTGCAAAGCCCGTTGTGGCAATGAGCGCCAGAACCATGAAAAAAACCCATAGCTTCTTCGTCAGTTTCATCATCATTCCTCCTTAATTGGGGTTAATGGGTATTTTAGCAAGATTGCACCAATGCAATCCCTTCTAATGCCATCTTCAGGAAATCAGCGGATCGCTGCATCGAAAAACCTCCCTGCGGAACGATTCAATCAAGTGATGCTCGGTGAATAAACCTCATCAATTAAATCGGTCATACAAAATAAAAGGTCTATA
>JAOZSC010000104.1:5309-7828 GCA_029939875.1 Desulfobacterales bacterium | reverse complement strand
GAGACCATATCGGTTTGGAGGATTCTTCAATTAATTTTTCGGACACTGTATTTTCCGTACAAAACACGGTTGGTCCCGGCTTTAAAAAAAAGCCACCCTCTGTAGCACGGTACACCCCGGTGAAATGATGTATTAAAATGTCATCATTTTTAATATTACCGATTATTTGTTTTCTCGGATAAAATTGAAAATTTAAAAAACGGAAAATGAATTGAACATTTGTTTAGTCAATGCCGAATTCATACCCTCTCGGAGTTCAGGCCAGGCGGTTTATGCCGAAAAAATCGCAAAGGGCCTCTCCAGTTCTCATAATGTGACAATGGTGACCGCTAAATCCAATTCAAGAATAGCCACCGAAAAATTAGACGGCATTCGCGTGATTCGAATTCCGGTCTCTAAGTACGATCCTTCAAAATGGATTTCTTTTGGCTATCGGGCCGAAAATTTTCTCATACAACTTTGTCGCAAAGAAAATTTCGATGCCATCCATTTCCTGGATGCTCATGTTGCTTTTAATTTTAGAGGCTCCTTTGTAGCGACACTGCATCAATCTTTTAATCAACGCATGCATGGCGATCATGGGCTGCCGTATCATTCTTCAACGCTAAATTTAGCCCAAAGATATCCTTACTATTTAATCGCAAGATTATTAGAACGAAAAGCGTTAAATAAGTGTAATGCTTTTATTTCAGTAAGCCAGGCAACTAAAAAAGAATTCGTTCAAAATTATAAAATCAATCCATCTAAAATTGAGGTTATTTATAACGGCATCGATACAAGTTTTTTTAAATATCGCAATGCTAACTGGCTAAGGCACCAGCTCGGGCTTGCTGATGAAAAAATATTGCTGTATGTGGGATTTTCAACTCCCAGAAAAGGTCTGGAAACGTTGGCCCAAGCGTTGAATTTGCTAAAAGAAACAAATTTAAAACTAGTTATGGTGGGCAAGTGGGAAAAGGGCTACAGAGAGAAATTCTACAATGCGGTTGGAAAAGATAAACCTCGCATTATTGAAACCGGCTATGTTCCGGATCAGGATATGCCTCAGTATTATTGTCTTGCAGATGTCTTCGTTTTACCCTCATTATTGGAAGGCTTTGGTTTTCCATTGGTTGAGGCAATGGCATGTGGAACCCCCATTATCAGCACTGATGTAGGGGCTATCCCTGAAGTGGTTGGTGATTGCGGTATCATTGTTCCACCCAAAGACTCACGGCAACTTGCGCAAAGCATTGACCGGTTGATAAAAGATGATGCCTTACGTGAAAACTATAAACGCAAATCGAGACAGAGGGTTTGTGATAACTTTAGCGAACAGGCTATGGTGGCAAAAACGCTTAATGTTTATCAAAAAGTAAATGCGCAAATCCTCAGTTAATAGAGATCTTTTTGTGAATTAGAAAATTAGCAACCTCAATTACTCTGATAAAATGAAAGTGCTATATTTCGGAATCTACTCCAAAGGAAAAGAATATCCCCGCAATAACAATCTTATTCGAGGACTTCGTCTCAATGGTGTTGAGGTCATTGAAGCCCATTATCCCCTGGTCGGCACATTTCAACAACGTCTGCGAGTGGCTCAAAACTTCCCGGCCCTGATCGTTTTCGGGATTCAATTATTGATAAGCTTTCTGGTCCTATCATATAAATTTTTTAGAGCACCACCAATAGATGCAATTATTGTCGGCAATCCGGGATATTTCCACATTCATCTCGCTCGGCTGCTCTGCATTTTGACCCGACGCAGATCGCTGTTGATACTTGACCTATTCATTCCTTTGTATGACGCTATTGTTGTCGATCGCAAACTATTCAAAACTGAAAGTATCGCCGCTCGCTCGTTGCATTTTTTTGAGGGTTCGGGCTGCCGTGTCGCGGATCTTTGTCTCATGGATACACAGCACCACTGCAATTATCTGTCGGCAGAATATGAACTGCCGCCGGATAGGATTAAAAGGGTGTTTGCGGGCTCGGTCATAGGTACAAAATATGCATCACCACCGGCTTCTATCAACAACGACTTTAAGGTTTTGTATGTAGGCACCTATATCCCCTTGCACGGTGTCGATGTGATTCTTGGGGCAGCACGTATTCTCCAAAATAAACCTCAGATAAAATTTGATTTAATCGGTTCCGGTCAAATGCAATCAGAGATGAGGCAATTAGCGCAAGAATGGAAGCTTACCAATGTTAATTTTCACGCTTGGATCCCCACCGATCAATTAGGTGATGTAATCCGGTCATATGACCTCCTGCTGGGCGTGTTTGGTGCGACACCAAAGGCGGCCCGGGTCATTCCGTTGAAAATATTTGACATTTGCGCCTGCGGTATGCCGTTTATCACCTCCGACACCCCTGCAATCCGGGAAGCTTTTTCACATAATAAAAATGCCTATCTGATACCTTCCAATGAGCCTGCAGCGCTGGCACAGGCGATTTGTCATCTGAAAGCCGCAATTGATCTGAGATCTCAAATAGCGGCAGGCTCTTTAGAAATGGGAAAAGATCGGTTTGCTGTC
>JAOZSC010000104.1:4494-5299 GCA_029939875.1 Desulfobacterales bacterium | reverse complement strand
ACGTAAAAAAATAAATGACCGGAGCAGTTGGCGTTCGCATTAATATTTTTACTAACCAGGCAAGCACAAAGCTATTTTTTATGCCAGCGCCAAGCAGTTCTAATAATAGCTTCGAGGCTCTTGTAGGTAGCACGCCATCTCAGGATTTTTCGAATTTTATCAGAGGTGCCGATCAGGATCGGGGGATCGCCAGCTCTGCGGTCAGATTCCACGCAAGTAATCTCGCAATTCGTTATTCTCGATACCGTCGTGATAACTTCTCTTACGGAAAACCCATTCCCGTTTCCCATGTTGAAGACATCGCTTTGACCGCCATCCAGAAGATACTTCAGGGCGAGCAGATGCGCATCAGCAAGATCGGTCACATGAATGTAGTCCCGAATGCAGGTGCCGTCTGCGGTATCATAATCCGTTCCATAAATATCAAGATGCCCTCTTTCCCCCAGGGCAACATCTAGAACCAGCGGAATCAGATGGGTTTCGGGGTCGTGTTTCTCACCGATTTCGGCATCCGGATCGGCACCGGCGGCATTGAAGTACCGCAACGATACGAAATTCAGGCCGTAAGCTTTCGCAAAATCCTGCAATATCCATTCAACCACGAGTTTACTGCGACCGTATGGATTGATCGGATTTTGGGGATGATCCTCTGCAATGGGAATCTGTTCGGGCATGCCGTAAGTCGCACAGGTACTGGAAAAAATTATTTTATCGATGCCACAGCTTCTCATGGATTCCAGCAGTGTCAGGCTGCCCGCCACATTGTTGCGATAATATTTGGCCGGGTTTTCAACGGATTCCCCCA
>JAOZSC010000104.1:0-4484 GCA_029939875.1 Desulfobacterales bacterium | reverse complement strand
ATTTGTGGAGCACCGCTTCCAGACGCTCGCGATCGCCGATATCGCCCTCTTCCAGTGGGCCCCACTTGACGGCCTGCCGGTGTCCGTATACAAGGTTATCATAGGCAACCGGTGTGAAGCCCGCTGTGGCGAGCGCTTTACAGGCATGGGCGCCGATATACCCTGCACCGCCGGTGACCAAAATCGGTTTTTTACAATGGCTCATCAGGATTCCAATCGATGGGTATCGCGTGATTCAGTCTTCAGGATCGGGCGATCAGCCCCTCTTCTTTCGAAACGCATCTGGCAAATCTGCTCAGATATCAAGCTCATCATAAAAACGATAATCGCGGCAACAAATAAAAAAACGCTCATATTCGTAAATCGGCTGCGGGTTATAAACGTATAAAGATAATTGGCCAGTCCCAGCAAAAACATTGCGAAACTGACCGGCAAAAACACCCGCATGGGTGAATACAGGGTACAGATGCGGATAATGATCATGAAAAATCGCACCCCGTCGCCCAGCATCTTGATGTTGCTTTTACCCGTTTTGCGTTCGTGAATCTTGATGGGAATATATTTCAAACTCAGCCCGGTTCTCAGCACGCCCAGGGTCAAGGTGGTGGGATAGGAGTATGTGTTGGGCAGCAGGTATAAAAAATCTCGGGCGACCTTGGCTTTGACCGCTCGAAATCCGGATGTCAGATCTTTAATTGCAAACTTGGCAACGTAAGAGGCAAACCAGTTGTAAATTTTATTGCCAAAAGCCCGACCCAGGGATGCCTGATCGCCAAGTGAGCGAGCGCTTACAACCATGTCATATTCAGGCAGATAGTGCAGTAATTTTGCGATATCTTCCGGGCTGTGTTGTCCATCGCCATCCATAAAAACCAGGATGTCACCGGTGGCAACACGGATACCGCTTTTTATGGCCGCTCCGTTGCCGATGTTGTACGGATGATTATATACCGTGGCGCCGGCTTTTTCGGCTGCTCCG
Source organism: Desulfobacterales bacterium (assembly GCA_029939875.1). GTDB lineage: Bacteria > Desulfobacterota > Desulfobacteria > Desulfobacterales > JAFDCJ01 > JAFDCJ01. The sequence goes on along the minus strand of JAOZSC010000104.1, from coordinate 3,505 downwards.
GCCGTATCGTCGGTGGACCCATCATTGATCACGACCACCTCAAAATCAGGATACATGACCTTTATACCGGAGACGATATCCCCAATAATATCACCTTCATTATAAGCCGGGATGATTACGGATATTTTCAAGTTGCTCATGGCCGAGATTTACCTTTTGGAGTTGCCGGGATGCCCTGGGGTGTGCATTTTGTATGCTCATTAGCGGAAAAAATCATGTCAATATTTTATTAGTCTTTGAAATTATAAGAAATAAACAGCTTCAATGTCAAGTAAATACACACATCATCCGATAATATTATAAATTTGATCAGCTCAATCTTATACTGGATAGTCCTTCTTCCTGAAAATTTCAAAGCTCATCTCGAAAACTCAAATAAGCCATATCCTCCTTTGGAATAGACAAGTGCCGTATGCTTTTTGAACCATCTCACAATCATTTCTTTCTCACTGTTATTAAATTGCTCGGCGGACCAGCGCTTAAAAAGATCATAGCGCACAAAAAGATGCGTAAAACCTTGCTGCTTCAATGCCAGGGATAGCTTATCGGCCGAATTCGCTTTATGCACCAGTCTTTGAAACAACGAATTGCCGAAAATTATCTCGCGGTCGCTGTAATAGCGGCGGTTGCCCAGAAAAATCGCCAGAATCCGGGTATTACGCTGAAGGTGCCGGTTGGCATAGCTTACAACCGGGTACTCCGGGCGATAGCGGGCAATATAGTCATCCCGGTTGATCTTTCCACTGATATAACTTAAAGGTTGAACGTAATTAAACTGCTCGTAGATATAGACAGCATTTACAGCCAGCATCATAGCTGCCGTTGAGATCACCACAGCGGCCGACAATTTATCAGCACCAGCGATTCGGCTGCCGCCAATGATGTCGGCCACTCTTTTTAACCCAAACATGGAAAGCATCACCAGCGGCGGAATAATGGGAGCAATGTACCGGATCCGTATGGCCGTCTGGCTGAAAGCGTAAACCAGATACAGAACGGCAAAAAAAATCAAAACCCGCTTTTCGGTCCGTACAGCGGTACTATCATTGCTTGACGACCAGAAGGCGAAAAGCGGCAGAAAGAATAAAAACGGGTTGAGCTTGCCATCAAAATATTTGGGGTTGTCATCGCGGCCCTGAAAAAATATTCTCACCGGAATCAACATGATATCCCACCAGGATTCTTGATATATCACCTTTCTTACTGCCAGCGAACTCCAGCGGGTGGATTTTTTTTTGGGGGCGCTATCGTGCCGGCCGACAGCCTGCTGCTGGATCGCTCCCTGCAGCGAAGGTACCCGCTGCCCTGCCGATGATTGAAACCAGCTATTGTACAGAGGATAGACGGGGTTGGACTTCCAGACATAATTGCGGATCATCCAGGGTGAAAATACCAGCAGGGCAATAAAACAGAACAGGGCGCCAAACCCGATGGATTTTAGCTGCACATTGATGGATCGCCGCCGCCCGGTTTTTTCTTCAAAAGCGTGGTCCTTTTTTTTCTGGCTGACATAAATAAACGGCACAAAAGCCGTTAGTAGAAAAAGCACGATCAGCCCGTTATACTTGGTTCCCAAAGCCAGACCGCAAGCGAGCGCGGAAAAAACAAGCCAGCGCCATTTAAAGCGGGTTTCCATCCATTTCAGCAAAGATACAAGCGCCGCAGTGGTAAAAAAAACAAGCCCCAGATCGACATATACCGTGATGGAAAGCTTGACGATAATCGGCAATGAGAGAAAAAAGACCCCCCCTGCAAGTGCCCATGAGGTGCCAATTCTTTTTTTCAAGTAGCCATATATGAGCCAGGTGGTCAGCAGCGCAAACGCAAAATGAATAAATTTGGGGATAATATCGTTTCCAAAATACAGGGCAACGGTGTAAAGCAAATCCAGGTTCATGGGATAGTAGGAAAATGACATGGATGGAATTTCGTAAATTCCGCCATGCTGCAAGTATAACTTGGCAACGGCCAGATGGTGGGTAAGCGCATCGCGGCTGACCGGTGGCACCATGGATAGCACGATGATCGAAAAAAATATGACCACCAGAAATCCAACCAGTATTCCTGGAAAATAATGCGCCGCCGATGCACCCCAAGGCGTATTTTTTCTTTTAGTCAGCATGCAACAACCCCATCCTTCTCATCCCGTCGCAACTCGAAGAGCGAAGTCGGATGAATTTCCCAAATGGTCGATCCTCAAAATGGTGCCCTCATCGTGCAATCGTGCTATCATACCGGACCATTAGATATTTTGTCTGCCATGTCGTTTATGCAGCGTTGAGGTTTACTTCATGCCTGTTTGGAGTATTGCCGCCGGTATTTTTCCGAGATAAACCTTGCCATTGATGACATATGCCGGTGTGCCGGTAATACCCAATTTAATCCCCGCTTTAATATCGCGTTGCAGCCGATACCGGTTCGCCGGGTCAGCCAGCGAGTGGGCCAGTTCGATGGGATTCAGATCCAGCTTTTCCGCCAGCTCTTTGATTTCAATACGATCCTGTCGTCCGGCAATGCTGTACAGGTAATCGTTCATTTGCCAGAATTTGTCTTTTGATGCTGCAAAAAGAGCCAGAAGCGCCATTTTGCCGGACCCGATGTGCAAGGGCTGTTTTACAACGGGATTAAATTTGTCATCCATGGGATAGTTGCGGTGTACAATCCGAATCCTGTTATTACGGTCACTGATGATCTGGCGCAGAAAATAATGCATTTTCCTGCATTGGAAACACTGATAATCCGTAAACTCGGTTATTTCAAGAACCGGCTGTCGAGCACCTATCCAGGGGTGCCCCTCGGAGGTGATTCCGCTGGGGATATGTTCGGCTAAAGGCGGTGGTTTAAAGTGCCAGTAAGGCGGAATAAAAATCCATATCAACAAAACGCCTGCTGAAAAAGTCGAAAAAAGCAACCTGGCGCTTACTTTTTTCCCCCGCAGAAAAAACAAATCCTCCCGGGTGTCAGCGATTAAGCCACCGTTTGAAAAACGTCGCCGGATCAGCCAGGAATAAAACAGGATGAACAAATTGACACCGTACGCAACAATGCACATCATGCAGTAGCTTCCGATATAATAGCTGGAAATAAATGCCAGCACGACGCTGTAAGCGCTAAAAACCAGGGATATCCAGAAGATAAGCGCCCATAGGCGTTTCTTTTCAGCCGCTTTGCCTGCGGCCAACGGCAGAAGCAATAAAAGAAACGTATATCCAATAACGCCCCAGATGGAGACCGGCAGGCCCAGAAATATGGAATACGGACTCTGAGACACCGTATCGCAATTAATGGCCCGTGAAATGGCACAAAAGCTTTTATAACCGACATCCGTATAAACCCGGTAGTGGGAAATGCTAAGATAGACTGCATCGGCCAGACCCGCACATACCAGGAAGAGAACGGCCGACCAGTAGACGACGAAAGGAAACGGTTTAATATTTTTATCTCCGGCGCTTATCCGTGCCATCAGGTTCATCGAAAAAACCATGCCTTAAAAATCCGTGCCTGA
>JAOZSC010000103.1:4016-7841 GCA_029939875.1 Desulfobacterales bacterium | reverse complement strand
AGCGGCTGGCGCAAATACTGACAGGTGAAGGCATTGACATCATCACCGCCCAGGTTTTCAGAAACGCCCGGGTGGAAAATAATCAGAAAGTGCTGGCGGTCACGGTGGACGGCAGCGACACACAAATCGCCGCCGATGAAATCCTGGTCGCCGCCGGCAAGACGCCCAACACCAAAGGTCTCGGGCTGGATGCCGCTGGCGTGGAAATAGATGCCCGCGGAGCCGTGGTGGTCAATGCAACCTTTCAGACCTCCCGGCCGCATATTTTTGCTGTCGGTGATGTCACCGCCCAGCCGGCCCGCCTCGAGCCCACGGCCGGAAAAGAAGGCACCCTGGCGGCCGGCAACGCCTTGACCGGTGCCACCGACCGCATCGATTACGACACGGTGCCCTTTACGGTTTTCACCGATCCTCAGCTGGCCGGGGTCGGCCTGACCGAAGCCGACCAGATGCAACGCCTGGGCACCTGCAACTGCCGGACGGTTTCCTTTGAAAACGTGCCCCGGGCGATTCTTATGAATCGCACTGAGGGATTGATCAACATGACCATTGACCCGTCAACCGAAAAAATCATGGGAGTTCACATCCTGGCCCCGGACGCCGGAGAACTGATTGCCGCCGCCATGGTGCTGGTGAAAAACAAAAATACCATCGATGATGTGATCAAATCTTTGCCCATGTTTCCGACGCTGGCAGAAGCGCTCAAAATAGTGGCGCTGTCGTTTAAGAAGGATATTTCCAGTTTAAGCTGTTGCGTCTAAAAAAAGCTTGACTCCGTACTCTGGTACGGGATGTAGGGTGCAACAAAAAGCAAAACGGAGGTTGAAAATGAATACCACAATGACCATAGAATCCGCTCCGCCCTTGTGGAGCGAAGAGCCGGCCGGTCGGTCTGACCGGAAAAGAATCCGGGCCCGCATCGGGGGGTTGCACTGCTCCCTTTGCACGGGCACGATTGAAAAAGCCCTGGGAAAACACTTGGGAGTCGACAGCGTCGCCGTCAGTTTAACCCATGAGCAGGCCCTGGTGGAATACGACCCGGCCGTGGTGCGCCCGGAACAACTGCTGCAAACGCTGCGCGATATCGGCTACACCATTTCGGATCCGCGCAAGGTACGCCCCTATGAAGAAGAGGAACGCGACCTGGTTCGCGAGGGAAAGCGCTTTTTGACGGCCATCGCATTCAGCTCCATTGCCATCGCGCTGAATGCCGATTCGGCCGGGGGATGGTCCATGATGCTGCCGGCCTCCGTATTTGCCAGCCTGGTCGCCCTGCTGTATCTGGTTTTAAGACGCTCCCACGGCCTGACAACAGCCATCGTCGGTGCTGTCGGTCTGTGTGCCGCTGCAATCGTGCTGCTGCTTTTGCAACAGCAGGCGTTTTTTATATCGGTCACACCGTTTATCGTGGGAGGCCTTGCGGTTACCCTCGTATTCGGCATTGGGAAACACATCCTCTACATGGCCCTTCAGGCGGTGCGCCGTAAAATTCTAAACCAGCACGTCCTACTGGAAGCCGGGGCCTTTGCCGGGCTGACCGGAGGGCTGGTCGGGCTGATCTTGCAGCCGCCGGGCTTTCCGACCACCCCTTTTTTTGCCGTCGTGGTCATGGTGGTCACCTACCATATTTTCTCGGAATGGCTTTCGCTGATCGTCAAGACCCGCAGTTCCCAGGCCGTCAAGCGCCTGCTGGATCTTCAGCCGGAAACCGCCCGGGTGGTGCGCAATGACCGGGAGGTGGAAGTCCCGGTGGCAGAAGTTGTCGCCGGCGATCAGGTTCGCATTCGGCCCGGGGAACGGATTCCGGTGGACGGTGAAGTCATCAGCGGTTATTCGGCGGTGGACCAGTCGCTGGTCACCGGCGAGCCCATGCCGGTTGAAAAAAACGCGGGGGCCGGGGTTGTCGGCGGGTCCATCAACGGTACCGGCACCCTGCTGATCAAAGTTACGGCTGTCGGCGAGGAGAGCTTTTTGCAGCAGATCATCCGTCAGGTTGAAGACGCCCGCGCGCTCAAGCCCGGCCTGCTGCACCTGGTCGACCGCATCCTGCGCATTTACACCCCCACGGTTTTGTCCTTGGCGACCCTGGCTTTTGTCGGCTGGCTGGCCGGCTCCTGTTTTTTCGCAGGGCAGGTAAACCTGCAGCGGGCGGCCTTTGCCGGCTTGAGTGTCCTGGTGATGGGATATCCCTGCGCCCTGGGCATTTCCGCCCCGCTTTCCATCGTGCGCGGTGCAGGGGAAGCGGCTGAAAATGGTATTTTAATGCGGACCGGTGAGGCTTTTCAGGGCTATCGCCTGGCCACCCACATTGTCTTTGACAAAACCGGAACCTTGACCGAAGGCCGTCCGCTGGTCCGGGAGATCGAAACCAGTGGGTCAAGCGAAGAGGAACTGCTGGCCGTTGCTGCAGCGGCGGAAGCATCTTCGGAGCATCCCCTGGCCCAGGCCATCGTTGCGGCCGCTTTCGAACGCGGCTTGAATTTGCCGGAGGTGACGCAGTTTGAGGCCATCCCCGGCAAGGGCATCACCGCCCGGCTGGCAGATGCCACGGTCGTGGTGGGAAACCCGGCTTTTCTGCAGGAGCAGGGAATCGAGACCGAAGACTTCAAGCAACGCATTGAGGAACTGCAAGCGGCCGGACGCACGGTCATCGCCGTGGCTGCCACCGGTCTGATCTACCCTGTCTGGGCCATGGCAGCCATGGCAGTCAGTGTCACCGCGATTTTTTTCAATTCGCTGTGGGGCCGGCCGTCACTGTTTTTTGACGCCATTTTAAGTGTGGGCCAGCCGATCCAGGTGCCGGATCAATAAGTTGCGTCATGCGCCGCACAATATGCATTTTGATTGCGCTCTGGTGTCTATTTGGGGCGCCATCGAATCGGTTGGCTAAATTGCAACTGATTAAGCAGCTGTGAAAAGGGGCTTAAAATGACAAAACAATGGAAAAACTGGTGCCTGATTATTCTGGAGACCCTGTTTGCGCTGTGTGCCGCCAGTGTGGTGGTGTACAAATTGCTGGGAATTTTTGACTTCGGCTTTTTCTCCTACCGCTTTTTCAACATTGTTGTCTCGATTGCAATCTGTGCTTATATTATTCAGGCTCTGCTCAAGTCAGATCAACGGATATATTGGGTTATCATTGTTTTTTCCCTTTTTCATTTCACAGAAGGGCTGATCATTCATTTCTGGTTCAAAACCATCATCCATTTAATGATCCTGTTGGTTATTATATGGGTTTATTTTGGAAAACCCCTCTGGATCGGGAAAAAATATCGACCGACGCCTTGACCAGTACCATGGTACAGGGTTTATCTTCTAATCCAGGAGAAACAACATGCCGAAACTGACCATCGGCCAGCTGGCCCGGCAGGCTCATGTCAATCTGGAAACCATCCGCTATTACGAACGGCGGGGGTTGATCCCGGAACCGCCCCGCAATGAAAGCGGATACCGGCAATATGACATAGAGGACCTGCAGCGCACCCGGTTTATCAAGCGCGCCCAGGCTCTCGGATTCACGCTCAAGGAAATAGCAGAATTGCTGTCCTTGCGGGTGGCGTCCGGCACCAGCTGCAAACAAGTCCAGGAGCGCGTGCAGGCCAAAATCGAGGATGTCGAAAATAAAATAGCGGACCTCGAGCAGATGCGGGCCGCACTCTTACGGTTGTCCAGGCAATGCACGGGCCGGGGGCCGGCCAGCAAATGCCCGATTCTCGATGAATTAAACCAGCGCTAACCGGATAAGCACCGATTCCAGGAAACCGGATTGTTTCAGGAAAATTTAATGAAAACCGAAAACATATCCACAACGGGAACGGTTGTCGC
>JAOZSC010000103.1:0-3916 GCA_029939875.1 Desulfobacterales bacterium | reverse complement strand
AAACCAATGCCCAAAGATGGAGAGATTGAAAATATGAACGACATGATCTGTTACTGTTTTGGCTATACCCGGGAAGCGATCGAACAGGATGTGCTGGAAAACGGTCGTTCTATCATCACGGAAAAAATCATTGCCGAAAAAAGATTCGGCACCTGCCAATGCCCCACTAAAAATCCTAAGGGCCGCTGATGCCTGCCGGATGTCCGCCAGGTGGTGGACGGAGTAAAAAAACATAAGGGCGCATCAGGAGGACCGGGGCCCCTGTCCGGCCTCATGGGCTGATGGGCTCACTGCGGACCTCAGCGTTACAGCGTTAAGGTAAACCGGAGTCTGCCACCGGGATGTAATTCTCTTGACATCACGTTTCAGTTGGATATGATAGCGGCGACAATCAGCCAAGGCAATGAAGTCTGCCTGAACTGTTCGGCCCCGCCAGGGCTCCGAACTGATGACTTCTACCTCCAATGGGGTGGATGCCATCGATAATTTGCATTTTTCCACCCCACTTGGCGCCTCTGAGTGGGTTTGGCCCTGACCATGATTGTTTTGCAAAACCCTGCTCAGCTATGCTGGCAGGGTTTTCTGTTTGAGTCGGTTGTCATTTATGGTATTCAATTGCGACTTGGAATTTTCATCTCGGAGGTGCAGCCCGTATGAGCAGTCCTTATGCAACCATTAGACAGGATCTGCTGGAAACCATACAGACCTTGGACCGGATGAATTTAAGCGCCAGCCGGCAACGGTTGGCCGAGCTTTCTGAAAAACTGACCCACGAGCAGTTTAACCTGGTGGTCATGGGTCAATTCAAAAGGGGCAAATCCACTTTTATCAATGCCCTGCTTGGGGCGCCGATTGTACCCACGTCCATTGTGCCGCTGACCTCGATAGTGACCATTTTGCGCTACGGGCGACAAAGCAGGGCGGTGGTAAACTTTTTGGATGACCACCGGCAGGAAATCCCGCTGGAAGACATCGCCCAATTCGTCACCGAAAAGCAAAACCCCGAAAACAAGCTGGGCGTCAGGGAAGTGGAGGTCTATTACCCGTCGGATTATCTCAAAGACGGGCTGTGCATCGTGGACACTCCGGGGGTGGGATCGGTGTTTCAGCACAATACCGATGTGGCCTACGGGTACCTGCCATATGCGGATGCCGGTATTTTCCTCGTCACCCCGGACCCGCCCATGGGAGAATCCGAACACCGGTTTTTACAGGATGTGCGCAACCATGTGGACAAACTTTTTTTTGTTTTAAACAAGGCCGACCTGGTCGACGAAACTGACCTGAAAGAGTCCCTGGCCTTTACCGCCAATCTTCTCAACCGGGACCTGGAGCGCACGGTCGATGTCCTGCCGGTTTCCGCCAAACTGGCCCTGGACGGCAAGCTCAATGGGAAAGGTGAAAAGCTGGCGCACTCCAATTTTCTGAAGTTTGAACGGCAGCTGGACGATTTTTTGCACCGCGATAAAGGCAAAATCTTTCTCCAATCGGTGATATCCTCGCTTTTACGATCGGTGGCCGATGAAACCATGGCCTGCAAACTGGAACAGGAAGCCGCCCGGCTATCCCTGGAGGAATTGACCGCCCGCGTTGCGCAATTTGAAAACTATGCCCAAAGCACCGCAAAAGACAGCGAACATCAGCATTTTATCCTGGAGGGCAAAACCAAAAAACTGCACCGGCTCCTGGACAATGATCTGGCAAGGCTGCAAAAAGAGGACCTACCGGTGCTGCTGGAAAAACTGAAAGAAAAATTTGCCGCCGGACTGGCCGCCGGGCCCGACAGCCACCGGCTGGAAAGCGAGCTGCAGGAGTTTGTCTTTGAGGCCATCAAGGCTTGTTTTACCGCTTTTAGAAAAAAAGAAGCCGAAAAAATCGCCGCTGAACTGGAAAACATCTATCTTGAAATCGCGGCACAGACCAACGCGCTGATCACAAAGATCGTCAAAACCACCGCTGACATTTTCGAAGTCGAGCTCCAGCCGTTTACGATGGTGGAAACGCTGACCGATAAGAGTGATTTTTATTTTCTGCTCAAAGACGACCCCGACATCATCGACCTGATTCAGCTTTCGGTGCGTTCCGCCCTGCCCCTGTCGATTGCCAAAAAAATCATCCTCAAGCGCATGAAAGCCACCATTGCCGAGCGCTTTGAGCGCCACTGCGGCCGGGTGCGCTACGATCTGATCCGGCGCATCGACAGCACATCCAAAAACTTTAAAAAGCGGCTGAACGAAAAAGTGGATCTGACCCTGGCCACCATCCGTGAGGCCCTGGGCCGGGCAGTGGCCCTCAAAAACGAAAACGAACAGGAAGTTTCCAGCACCTTGTCCCTCCTCTCGGCCCGCCTGTCCGATGTGGACGCCGTCAAAGAACAACTCTTCCGATTTCAGGCGCAGGCAAACTCCCTGTGACGCAAATCCCGGTGCGAACTTATATCCCCAGCATGAGTTTGGCGGTAACGAAAAATATCAGCAGTCCGGTGATATCCACAATAGTGGTCAGGGCCGGACTGGCCACCACCGCCGGATCGAATTTGAGCCGGGCCGCCACCATCGGCAACAGGGCCCCGATCAGGGTAGCCGTTATCACCTGCAATCCCAGGGCCGCAGCGATGGCAAGGCCGACTTCAAAAAGGGGGTGGCCGATGGAATTGCCGGTGCCTCCCGCAAACAGGATCACCCGGCCAAAAGCAAAAACGGCCAGCATGATACCGAGAAGAAGAGCCACTTTTCCCTCTTTGATCAAAACCGTCAGGGTGTCTTTCGTCGTTATTTCGTTTACGGCCAGGGCCCGCACCACCAGGGTGGCGGCCTGGCTGCCCGTGTTGCCCCCGGTGTCGGCCAGCATCGGCATAAAGGTGGCCAGCAGGGCGATCTGCATCAACAGCCCCTCAAAACTTTGAACAATGTATCCGGAAACAAGGCCCAGAAGCGCCAGTACAAAAATCCAGCCGCTGCGGTTTTTAAAATGTGCCCAGGCCGATGTGCGCAGGTAGACGCCGGCTTCGTGGGCACCGGCAATGGCCATCAGTTTTTCCATGTCCTCTGTGTGCTCCTGGGAGAAAATATCCAGGGCGTCGTCATGGGTGATAATGCCCACCAGGGCGTCATGGCCGTTGATGACCGGCAGGGCGAGCAGGTCGTATTTCTGGATTTTTCCGGCGGCGGTTTCCTGGTCATCGGTCACCCGGGCAAAGATGACATCCCGGCTCATGATGTCCGCCACACGCCGGTTCGGCCGGGCCAGGATCAAATCCTTGAGGGAAACGAAGGCGATGAGTTTGCGATCTGCGTCCACCACATAAGCATAATAAATAGTTTCCTTGTCGGGGGCTTCCCGACGCAGCTTGTCGATGGCTTCGGCAGCAGTCAAATCGGCGGGCAACGTGGCATAATCGGAGGTCATCACCGCCCCGGCCGTGCCTTCCGGATAGGAGGAAAGCCTGCGAATGTCCTCTCGCTCGGCCTGGGCGATGCCGGGAAGCAGTGCTTCGCGCTGATCTTCCGGAATTTTTTTTAACAGGTCGACCCGGTCATCGGGCGACATGTCCGTAATAATGGACGCCAACTCCCGGCGCGTCAAAATGTCCGCCAGCTCGAGCTGGATATCCACATCGAATTTGCTGAAAATCTCCGCGCGCAGCCCCGGCTCGATATGGGAAAGAACCTGCAGGATTTCAGGCGGATTCAGCCCGGCAAGAAACTCGGCCACCACCCCGGGATGCCCGGCGGTGCAAAATTGCTGAAGGGCCTGGATATCGCCCTGGGCGAGATACTGCCGCAACTCGGGAGCAAGGAGAGGATTTCTCACGGCTTACCTCCTTTTAAGGACCACAGGTGACGGGTGCGGCCGGAGGGAAAACGGTTGAAAATGGTTTCGTTGCCCTGCTCCATAGCCAACACGGCATGGGATG
>JAOZSC010000102.1 GCA_029939875.1 Desulfobacterales bacterium | reverse complement strand
ACCATCGCTTTTGGAATGGGGATCGACAAAAAGGACATCCGCAGAATCATTCATTATGATTTGCCCAAATCGATTGAAAACTACAGCCAGGAAATCGGAAGATCCGGGAGAGATGGAAAGCCTGCGCTGTGCGAAGTGTTGGCCAACCGGGACAACATTCACATTTTAGAAAATTTTATTTATGGCGATACGCCGGAAAAACATTCTATTTTTCAACTACTTCGCGCCATAAAAGAAAATAAGGGTTCAGTCTGGGAGCTCAAAGCCATACAGCTATCCATTGAATTGAATATCAGGCTTCTGCCCTTGAAAACACTGCTGGTTTACCTGGCAATGGATGAAATTATTCGACCCAAGTGGAGTTATTTTGAAGAATATGCTTTCAAGTACAGGAAAGAACCGACAAAGATCATCAGCCGTTTTGAAGGCGAAAGAAAGCGGTTTGTCACTGCCCTCCTGGATCATTGCCATACCAGCAAGGTCTGGACCCGTATCGACATCCCTGCCATTGTTGACAATTATAAAACGGATCGCCAGCGGGTCCTGGCCGCGCTGGAATACTTTGACCAGCAAGGATGGGTCGAGCTACAATCCAAACAGGCAGTGGAAGTATACGACATTTTGATCCAGGCGTTTAATATCGATGATATGACCGAAAAAATGCACGCTCTGTTTAAAAACAAAGAGCGCCTTGAGATTGAACGCATACACAATATGGTCAGCTTTTTTGAAAGTGATGCCTGTATCAGCAGACAACTGGCCGGGTATTTTGGCGAACAGCTTGAAAAAAAACGTTGCGGGCATTGTTCTTTTTGTAAAAGCGGAAAAGTAGTTCTGCCAAACACGACCGAGCTGGAGCCTCTGTCCAATTTTGAATTTGAAAAGCTTGCAGGTGAATTTATTCGAACGGTGGGAGAGCAATTCAGCGAGGTTAATTTAACGAGATTTCTTTGCGGTATTTACACACCGGTGTTTTCGAAATTAAAAATAAAGAAGCTGCCCCAGTTCGGTATCCTTGAGGGTTATCCTTTTTTGGAAGTAAAAAATTGGGTAATGGATGAAAACGGACAAAAAACGCTCACGCCTTAAAAAAACTGCTGTCACTTCAATTTCTTTAGGTGCTCAGCAAGCTTGGACTGCGTTTTTCGCCGGTAAGCCACCTCCTGTAAGTGCGGACGTCGACTCCGTTGCACGGCTAAAACACGTGCCCTTCCTCCGGCACGATGCAGATAAAGCGAAACTGGCCTTCTCCGCCATTTTTGTACTGGTGCTGTACACCTGCAGGCACATAAGCATAGGAACCGGCCTGCACGGGGGTATCGGTGCCGTCCATGTGCAGGGTGCCATGGCCTTCTAAAATGTAATTGATATGGGGCCAGTCGTGGACATGTTTGGGGGTGTAACCGTCCGCCTCCAGCTCGAAGACCCGCATGACATGCCCCTGCCAGCCTTGCTCCGGTGAAATCAACACCCGCATGGCCACATTTTTGAGCTCCGGATTATCTATGGCAATGGGGGGTATATCTTTTTCGTTTCCAATAGTCATGGCAATTTCCCCTTTCAAATATTATCGTTTTTTTCGCGGCAACAGCCAGCACAGCAAAAACATAATCACCGATACCGCCAGCGCAACCCAGAACACCCGGGCAATGCCCTGCAGCATGGCGTCCATCAGAACCGGTTTGATCTCCGGGGGAATCAGGGCCTGGACTTCCGGGCGAAACAGATTCTCCAGGTCATGCTGCAGCCTGGCCTTCAAGGCCGGCGGTATCTTTTCCAATATACCGGAAGCCAGCAGGGCATCCATGTTGCTTGCAAGTTTTGCGGTGACAAAACTTCCGGCAATACCGATGCCGACGGTCCCGCCCAGGGTCCTGGCGAACTGATGCGAGGCGGTGGCCACCCCCAGATCAGCAAGCTCCAGGCTGTCCTGGACAATCAAAAGCGTGGGGATAGAAACAAAGCCCATGCCCAGCCCGATAATGCCTAAAACAACCGCACATTCCAGCAGCGAGGTGGCGGCGCTGAACCTCACGGTCAGTGCGCAGCCGGCTACCATCAACAACGCGCCCGTAAGGGCAAACGGTTTTTTGCGCAGCAGGTGCACCACCTGCCCGCAGAACAGGGCCCCCACCGACCATCCGAAACTGATCGCCAGCATGACCAGGCCCAGCTGCATGGGGGTTTTCCCCAGAACCCCCTGGATAAACAACGGACTAAAGGCAAACAGGGCATAAATGGCGAAACTGGCGAAAAACACGGTCCCGTTGCCGATGCTGAATCCCCGGATTTTAAAAAAATCAAGGGCCAGGATGGGCTCGCAGGCCTGCTTTTCAGCCCACCATAAGGCCAGGCTGAAACCCGCGCAGGCTGCCAGCAGCCCTAAAACCCGGGGCGATGTCCATGGATAACCCCGCCCGGCCAGCAGACAGGCCATCAGCAAAGACAGGATGGCGCCTGAAAGGGCGAAAATGCCGTAATAATCGATATGCACCTGTTTTCTTTTTGCCCGGGTTTCCACCAGATACAAAAAGATCCCCATCAGCGACAGGCCGCCGAGGGGTACGTTGAAAAAAAAGATCCAGCGCCATGAAAAATAGGTGACAATAAATCCGCCGATGGTGGGCCCTGAGATGCTGGCCAGCCCCCAGATGAAACTGGCCATGGACATGGTTTTGCCGCGTTTTCCCGGCGATGAAATATCGGCCAAAACGATATAAACGAGGGCAAAATTTCCCCCGGCACCGATGCCCTGCAGTGCCCGGGATAAAATGAGCTGGGTCATGGTTTGTGACAACCCGGCAAAAAGTGAGCCGAGAATAAAAGTGCCTATGGCGACACCGTAAAGGATTTTGTTGGAAAACAGGTCCGCCAGTTTGCCGAAAAGGGGCAGGGACACCGCCCGGGTCAGCAGATAGGCGGAAAAAACCCAGCTGTACAGGTTCACCCCGCCAAGATCCGACACAATGGTGGGCATGGCGGCACTCATCACCAGCGCATCCAGAGCGCCGAGAAAAAGCGCCAGCAGGGTGGCCCCGACAATCCAGTACCGGCGTGTACGACTGATCTCGACTTTGAGCGCAACGGTTGCGGTCATATTCGGGCTGGCACTTTTTGTTGTGGTTTCTCTGCGCTGATTTTGATTCAAAACTCCGCCTGGCCGCCCGCTCTACGCCGCAAAAACCATTTTTGTCCCGGACATGTTCAGCAAAAACTTGTCGGGCATTTCTTTTTCCAGGTGCATGACGGCTTTGCGGCCGGTGCAATGGGTGGGGACAATATATTTCGGATCCAGGGCTTTCAGGGCATCGGCGGTCGGTTCAATGATAGGTTCGAAAGCGGCTCCTGTCAGATGAAAGCCTCCCATCACCACGAAAATATCGTCAACCCCGGTGACTTCCCGGGCATAATTTACCGTGTTGACAATGCCGGCATGGGCGCAGCCGGAAAGGATCACCAGTCCCTTACCCCTGACATTGGCCACGATGGCCGTGTCATCTTCAATGGGATCCCATTTTTCTTCACCGTTATCATCGTAAAACATTGCGGGAAAGCCTTTTTCAAAATCCGTCTTATGAGGTATCTGGCCTAAAAAAAGAAGCTCGCCGTCCAGCAGCAGCCGGGGTTGGGCCGACTCCACCACCGACACACCGGCCTCCTGAAGCATTTCCCTGGTTAATGGTGGCATCTTAAGTTTAAAATCATCGGATAAAATTATTGGATTAAAAAAAGAGGCGTCGCCGTTGCGAGGCTTTATTGTTGAATTTCAGCTAGCAACAAAGCCCTGGAAAAGTCAAGCGCGATCGAACACAAAAAATTAGCCTTAACATATTATTCTTGATCTTTTATATTATTCTATATATTATGCTGTTAAATAGGATTTTAACAGAATGATTGACGTCATTAGTTTAAAAATACTGAAGATTTTGCAGAAAGCGGCGCGGATCCCGAACATCGAGGTGGCGCGACAGGTGGGACTGGCCCCATCAGCGGTTTTGGAACGCATCCGCAAGCTTGAACGCCACAACATCATCACCGGTTATGAGGTCCGTTTGAACCCCGATCGTTTTGCCAGAAGCCTGGTGGCTTTTGTAACGGTAAAAATGGAAAAATCGGCCGGTGAAACCCGCGTGGCAGATCAGCTGGCTGCCATCCCGGATGTTCAGGAGGTTCATTTCGTGGCCGGGACCGATGCTTTTCTGGTCAAAGTGCGAAGTTCGGACCCCGCGGCCCTGGGACAGCTGATCCGGGACAAGATCAAGTCTCTGGCCGGGGTAAGCGCCACCCGCACGTCCATTGTGCTGTCAACCTACAAGGAGACGGCACAAATACATATCGAACCGGACAAACGCCACGGGCCGGGATAGGCGATTTCAGCTTTTGTCCATGAACATTTGTATTTCTGTTATTGACCGCCGCGTATTTGTTTGATTATAAGAAGGGTTTGTCCAATTTGGCACCCTCAACCTTCGCACCGGGGCAGAAAATGATTAAAATCAATGAAAACTATCTCAAGCTGCAGGCATCCTATTTGTTCGCCGAAATTAAAAACCGGACGACCGCTTTTCAGCAGGCGCATCCGGACCGGGATATTATCAAACTCGGCATTGGGGATGTCACCCGGCCGCTGCCGGCAGCCTGCATCGAAGCCTTTCACCGGGCCGTCGACGAGATGGCCGCCGATGCCACTTTCCGCGGCTATGGACCGGAACAGGGCTACGCGTTTTTACGGGAAAAAATAGCCGCCCAAGATTACCAGGCCCGGGGAGCCGATATCGCTGCCGATGAAATCTTTATCAGCGACGGCGCCAAGTGCGACAACGGAAACATCCAGGAAATCTTTTCAACCGATATTACCATCGCCATTCCCGATCCAGTCTATCCGGTTTATGTGGATACCAATGTCATGGCCGGGCGAACCGGCCGCTTTGATCAGGGACGCTATGAGAAAATTGTTTACCTGGACGGCACCCGGGAAAACGGATTTATCCCCGACCTGCCGCCTGAAAAGGTGGATCTCATCTACCTGTGCTTTCCCAACAACCCCACCGGGGCGACGATCTCAAAAAAAAAGCTGAAACAATGGGTGGATTTCGCCAGGCAAAACAAATCGCTTATCCTCTTCGATGCCGCCTATGAATCTTTTATCAGAGATGACGCACTTCCCCGCTCGATCTACGAAATTGAAGGTGCCCGGGAGGTAGCGGTGGAATTTCGCAGTTTTTCCAAAACCGCCGGGTTTACCGGCACCCGCTGCGCTTTTACGGTGGTGCCCAAAGCCTGCACGGCCTACAGCGCGGATGGTGAAAAACAGTCCCTGCATGCGCTCTGGTACCGCCGCCAGTCAACCAAGTTCAACGGCGTCTCCTACCCGGTTCAACGTGCGGCCGAGGCCGCCTACAGCCCCCAGGGCAAAACGCAGACAAATGAATTTATCGATTACTACCTTAAAAATGCCGCCTTGATCCGCCGGGAAATGTCCGCCCTGGGTTTTGACTGCATCGGCGGGGAAAATTCGCCTTACATCTGGGTGGACGGCCGGACTGATTCCTGGAAATTTTTTGACCGCCTGCTGGAAAACACCGGGGTGGTCTGCACCCCGGGCGCCGGTTTCGGCCGCTGCGGCGAAGGATACATTCGCATCAGCGCTTTTAACGACTTTGAAAATGTTCAAGCAGCCATGACCAGAATCCGGGAGACGCTTGGGAGCTGAACTGGTGGCAATTGTCTGAAATAACCCCACGCAAATATATGAAAAGAGAAAAGGAGAGTAAACCACATGTACGAGAAAAAAGTATCCGAGATCGAGCAGCTGATCGACGACCAGAACCGGTGGCGTGACAAATGCATCAACCTGATCGCCAGCGAAAATGTTTTAAGCCACCGTGCCAGGAGCCGGGCCGGCTCGGATTTTGCCCATCGATACGCCGAGGGACATCCGGGGGAACGCTATTACCGGGGCACCGCCTACATCGATGAAATCGAAAACAAACTCAAGGCGAATTTAAAAGTTCTATTCCAGTGTGCCCATACCGAAGTGCGCTCCATCAGCGGCACCAACGCCAATGAAGCCGTTTTCAGCCATTTCGTCAAACCCAATGATGTGGTGATGGTCAACTCGACGCCGGCCGGCGGCCACATCAGCCATCACCGGGAAGGCGCCATCGGAAAATTTACCCGCAATATTATCGATATTCCCGTGACCCCGGACGGCTATCACATGGATGTGGACAAGACCATTTATCTGATTGAAAAGGCGCGCCCCTCGGTGATTGTGCTGGGAAAAAGCCTTTTCCTGTTTCCGGAACCAATCGCTGAAATTGGCGAAGTCTGCAAGGCCTGCAAGGTGCGGATCATCTATGATGCAGCCCATGTGCTGGGCCTGATTGCCGGCAAACATTTTCAGCGGCCGCTCAAAGAGGGGGCTTTTCTGATGACCGCCAGCACCCACAAAACCTATTTTGGCAGCCAGCGGGGCATTATCCTGAGCAACATGGACGAAGACGACTGGCGTAAAATCGACCGCGGCGCCTTTCCGGGATCTTCGAGCAATCACCATCTCGACACCCTGGCCCAGATGTCCATTGCGACCTTTGAAATAATGGAATTCGGCGAACAGTACGCCGAAGACACCATTAAAAATGCGCAGGTCCTGGCCACCGAACTGGACCGGCTCGGCTTTGACGTCCAGGGCAAAGAATTCGGGTACACCCAAACCCACCAGGTCGCCGTCAACATGAACCCCTTTCACGGTGGAGAAAAAATCTCCCGTCTCCTGGAGCACAACGACATCATCCTGAACATGAACATGCTGCCCCATGAACCGCTGAGATCCCACGCCCATCCGGAAGGCATCCGCATCGGCGTGCAGGAGATGACACGCGTCGGCATGGGCAAACAGGCGATGGGCCGCATTGCCGAGCTTATCAAGGAATGCGTCATTGACAAAAAGGAGGTCAAAGAGGAAGTCAACCGCTTTCGATCCAAATACCGCAAAGTCAAATACAGTTACGACGCGTACGCGGAAAAACCGTCAAAACCAACCAAATCAAAAAAATCCAAAAAGTAATAGTTTCGCAAAAAACCGCTTTTGTTCGCCCGCTGCCTCCGGCTATTCATACGAAGGCTTGGAACCGTCTTTTTGCGGGGATAGATTTAACCGGAGCAACAATGCAACTGGAGATATTCGTATGCACCTTAAACAAATAAATTTGCACCCCGACCGCTACCCGACAACCGAGCACTATCCGTTTAATTTAGACCTTCTGCGCACAACCAGCAGCCTGCACTTTGATAGTCCGGTCACCTTTTTCATCGGTGAAAACGGCTCCGGCAAATCCACCCTGCTCGATGCCATCACCCGCAAGTGCGGGATCATGATGTGGCAGGGGATACAGCGAGCGCGGTACAAGGCCAGCCCTTACGAAAAAGAGCTGTACCGCACCATCGATGTCCAATGGTATGACAAGCGGGTGCCGGGTTCCTTTTTTGGCTCTCACATTTTCCAGAATTTTGCCCAGCTCTGGGATGAATGGCTGACCATGGACCCGGGTCTCATCGATTATATGGGCGGCAAGTCATTGATGTCTCAGTCCCACGGGCAATCGTTGATGGCTTTTTTCACCTCGCGCTTCAAGATCAAAGGCATCTACTTTCTGGATGAACCGGAAACCGCCCTGTCGCCGAAAAGCCAGCTGGAATTGCTCAATCTGCTGGAGAACTTGGGTCGCACCGGCAACGCCCAGTTTATCATCGCCACCCATTCCCCGATTTTACTGGCCTGCCGGGACGCGGGGATCTTAAATTTCGACGAAAGCCCGGTCAAAGCGATCAAATACGAAGACACGAATATTTACCGC
>JAOZSC010000101.1:3613-7911 GCA_029939875.1 Desulfobacterales bacterium | reverse complement strand
TATAATACCGGACCATTAGATATTGTTTGCCATGTTGTTTATGCAACGTTGAGGTAAATTATCACTGTCCAGAATCTTCTTCCAGAATCGCTTTCAAAATGGCTTTTAACAGCGGCGGTGGAATATACCCCGGGCGATGGCCGATGATCTCGCTGTTTTCCCGGATGAAGAAAGTGTCAGGAAGCGCACGGATTCGGAACAGATTGGAGGTTGTTCGGTCCTGGTCAACATTTATACGGATAGAGATAAAACTCTCATTCAGCGACGCAATGACTTCCGGATCCCGGAAGGTTTTTTCCTCCATGACCTTGCAGGCACCGCACCAGTCAGCGAAAAAATGAAGAAATACTTTTTTCTTTTCAAATTTGCTGCGTGCCATTCCGTCCGCATAGGATTGCCATAAAACTTCGCTGGCCATCGCGGCCGGGCACCATGCCCCGATCAGCAAAACGATGAAAACCGGTACCAGCAGACCGGAAATTTTCCTTTTCATTTTTTTAATACTCCTAACCCAAATGGTCTGCTGTCCGTCGTGATTTGTCCGTTGTTTAACCGGCGGCATAACGCCTGATCTGTATCATCCAGTATGCCAAGGCGATATAAAGTCGATTGGCATTGCTTACCTGAGCACGGACGCCAAACAACGGACCACTGACAATCATGCAGCGATTTTCCAATCCGGATTGTTTGCGCAATACCGCCTGTACGATAGATGTGGACGGAAAAATGAAAACCGTAACGATCGGGTAATCAGGCAGATTTTTTGCCGGCGTTGTTTTCGGAAAAGTTTTTGATCATCATCTCGCCCAGTTCTTTGGACCGCAGGGTGGCCGCCTCGACGGCATTGATCAGGGTGGTTCGCAAACCGCCACTTTCCAGCGTTGCCAGCCCGGAAATGGCAGTACCGCCGGGCGAAGTCACTTTGTCTTTCAGCTGACCGGGATGCTCACCGGTTTCCATCAGCAACTTGGCCGCCCCGAGCACCGTCTGGGCTGCCAGAAACAGCGACTCCTGTCGCGACAGCCCCATTTTAACCCCGGCATCGGCCAGGGCATCCACGATCAGAAAGATATAGGCCGGCCCGCTGCCGCTCAAGCCCGTAACGGCATCCATCAAATGATTTTCCTTTAGAAAAATGCACTTGCCGATGGAATTGAATATCTGCATCGTCAGCTCGACATCCTCTTTGGTGGCATGCGAGCCGGCTGCAATGGCCGTTGCAGCCTCTTTGACAAAAGCGGCAATGTTGGGCATCACCCGCACGAGACGCAAATCCTTGCTGACACAAGATTCCATTGCTACCAGCGGAACCCCGGCGGCAATGGAGATCACCAACTTGGAGGTATCCAGTTTGGCGGCGGTTTCAGCCAGGGTAGCAGCCATGATCTGGGGCTTGACAGCGAAAATAATTATGTCCGCCGCCGCCACGGCCTTCAGATTGTTGGTGGTGGTGCGCACCTTGTATTTTGCCTTGACCTCATCAAGTTTGTTCTGCCGGACATCCGTGCAGGTAATATTTTTAGCTGTCGAAGATCCGGACCCCAGCAATCCGCTGACCAGCGCTTCTCCCATATTTCCCGTGCCGATGATGGCTATTTTTTTGTCGTTTAGCATTTCCGTCAACCCCTTATCTATTTTTTCAGCACCTCTAATGAATGACCACCGTTTAATACTGACCAATTTTAAGTCAAAAACTGTATATTTAAAATATGTGCTGCCCAATAGTCAAGAACATAATGGTATCTTCGACAAAAATCAATTTCATCAGTGCCACTTGACGCTTCCGCGATTGCCCCTGTTTTTCCTGCCTGTCTTGCCTGCCTTGTTGCGACTTTTGGCCCGCTGGTCCATCAGCACCATTTTAGCAGGCTACACCCCTGAACGGTGAACCCTTAACCGCTTAACATGGACATCACAAGATAATAAAGTAACCGCCCCAGCCTGATTGACGCGCAGAGCCCGGATTTTTACCTTGACAAGCGCAATAAATAATTATTCAGTGAAGCCTTGAGGATCTCCCGAAAAGGCTTTCCGGAGCGAGAAATTCTGAGGTTTTACGAGTCCATCACAACTGGGTAACCGCAATTATGACCAGTCATCGCATCACAAAACACCCGATTCTTGAAATTCCGGAAAAAACTGAAGTACCTTTTACCTTCAACGGGCAGAAGCTGAGCGGATACGAAGGGGAAATGATCGCCTCGGCACTTTTTGCCAACGGCATTCATGTTTTCGGGCACCACCCCAAAGATAACAGCCCCCAGGGACTGTTCTGCGCCAACGGGCAATGCTCCCAGTGCCTGGTCATTGCTGATGGACAGCCGGTAAAAGCATGCATGACCGCCCTGCGGCGTTCCATGGCGATCACCAGCGTCGAGGGCCTTCCCCGCCTGCCTGCCGATGACCGTATTGCCAAAATCAAGGAACCCCCCATCCGGCAGGTGGATGTATTGATCATCGGGGCAGGTCCGGCCGGGCTGGCGGCAGCCATAGAATTGGGCAAACTGGGCGTCGACACCCTCATCGTGGACGACAAGGACCGCCTGGGCGGCAAGCTGGTACTTCAAACCCATAAGTTTTTCGGTTCCGTCAAAGATTCCCATGCCGGGACCCGGGGCTATGAAATTGCAAAAATTTTGCAGCAGGAACTTTCGGCCTGTGATTCGGTGGACATCTGGTTGAACACCACCGCCGTGGCGGTGTTTTCAGACCAAATCGTTGGCATGGTTAAAAATATTCATTATTATAAGGTAAAGCCCAAAAAACTGCTGGTAACCACCGGTGCCCGTGAAAAAATGCTGTCTTTTCCAGGGAATACGCTGCCGGGCGTCTACGGCGCCGGGGCCTTTCAGACCCTGGTCAACCGCGATCTGGTTAAATCCTCGCAAAAAGTGTTGATCGTCGGCGGCGGCAACGTGGGGCTGATCGCCGGCTACCACGCCATCCAGGCCGGCATCGAGGTGGTGGCGCTCATTGAAGCCATGGCCGAAGTCGGCGGCTACCGGGTGCATGCCGACAAGCTCCGCCGGCTTGGGGTTCCCATCCATACCCGCCACACAGTGGTTGGCGCCAACGGCAACGACAAAGTGGAGTCCGTCACCATTGCCCGCCTGGACGAAAACTGGAACGTTATGCCCGGTACCCATGAAACGTTTGAAGTTGACACGGTATTGATTGCCGTGGGGCTGGCCGAGGTCAATGAGTTTTACCTCAAAGCCAAACAGTGGGGCATGGACGTCTTCTGTGCCGGTGACGCCCAGGAAATCGCCGAAGCATCGGCGGCCATGTTCACCGGCAAGATTGAAGGATTCAAAATCGCCCAGGCCCTGGGACTTAATGTGGGAAAAATCCCGCCGGACTGGAATGAAAAAGCCATCATCCTGAAATCCAAACCCGGACGCACAAAAAAACGCAAGCCGCCGACCAAAGAAGACGGTGTTTTCCCGGTGTTTCACTGCAATCAGGAAGTGCCCTGCAATCCCTGCACATCGGTGTGCCCAGTGGGCGCCGTTAAAACCGAAGGTGACAAAATCACCGGGCTTCCCTACATGGTCGATCTGGATCTTTGCACGGGATGCGCCAGCTGCGTTGCCGTCTGCCCGGGACTTTCCGTGGTGCTGGTGGATTACCGCGACGATCCCGAGCATCCCCTGGTCACCCTGCCCTATGAAATATGGCGCGACCAGGTAAAAGTCGGCCACAAGGTTCCGGTCACCGATATCGACGGGGCGGTTCTGGGTTATTTCCCGGTGCAAAAGGTGATATCCCGGCGCAAATATCCCGGAACGCTCCTGGTCCAGGTGCGCCTCGACCGGGCGGTGGCCAAGGCGGCGGCGGGAATCTGGGTCCAGGAAAAGCAGGTTGAACCGTCTACCATTTACGAAAAGCAGCTTCCTCCCGATGAGGCCATCGTCTGCCGCTGCGAGCGGGTGAGCGCCGGGGAAATCAAGGCCGCCATCCGTTCCGGCGTCCGCGACATGAACCAACTCAAAGCGCTGACCCGCGCTGGCATGGGAGCCTGCGGATCCAAGACCTGCCGGCCCATGATCTGGCGCATCTTCAAGGAAGAAGGCATTGATCTGAAAACGGTCACCGACCGCGTCGATCGTCCCCTTTTCGTGGAAGTGCCCATCGGCGTGTTTGCGGGAAGCGAAGGAATGACGGATGTCGATTGAAGAATGTCTAATTAAGGCATACTATCCTTTTTATTTTCGTTAACATGACAGAGCGAAGCGATTCCATCATTCGTCATTCGTAATTCTTTTCCGGTTTATCCGGAATAGGGAGAACTTAATTTG
>JAOZSC010000101.1:0-3603 GCA_029939875.1 Desulfobacterales bacterium | reverse complement strand
GGAGCCGGATCCGTCGGGGTGCCCACCGCCATGGCCCGGGCGCAGCTGGGAATCAAGCCCCTGGTTATCGACATGCATCCCTCTGTAGGCCAGGGGGAAAACAAGCACGCCATCGGAGGGGTGCGGGCCACCCATTCGGATCCGGGTAAAATACTCGTCTGCCGCCGCTCCCTTGAAATTTTTTCCAGCTGGCAGCAACAGCACGGCGATGACATCGAATGGCTTCAGGGCGGCTACGCGTTTCCGGTATACCGCAAGGGTGATGAAAAACTACTCACCGCCTTGCTGCCGATCCAAAAAAAATACGGCTTGAAAATTGATTTTGTGAGCCCTGAAAAAATCCGTTCAATCATTCCCGGCCTCACCCCGGCAGGGTTGCGCGGAGGCACCTTTTCACCGGACGATGGGTCCGTGTCCCCGTTGCTGGCCGTCAACGCGTTTTACCGCCGGGCACTGGCGCTGGGGGTGAAATTTCATTTCAATGAAAAAGTCGGTCAAATCCTGGTGGAAAAAAACCGGGTGGCCGGGGTTGTCAGCCGAAAGGCAACGTATAAGGCCCCGGTGGTGGTGGATGCCGCCGGGCCTTTGTCCCCGCAGCTGGCCCGAACCATAAAAAACCGGCTGCCGGTATTGCCCGATTCCCATGAAGCAGCCATCACCGAACCGGTGCAGCCGTTTTTCCATTGCATGGTGGTGGATATCCGTCCTGCACCGGGATCGAAAAATTATTATTTTTACCAGAACCGCCACGGACAGGTGATTTTCTGCGTCACCCCCGCCCCCCCCGTCACCGGCACGGACAAGCGCGAGACATCGTCATTTCTGCCCCTGGCTTGCGCCCGCATGGTACAGCTGCTGCCGCGGCTCAAGAACCTGAGGGTGCGCAGGACCTGGCGCGGACTATATCCCATGACCCCGGACGGCCATCCACTGGTAGGCTGGAACCGGAAGGTGAAAGGACTGCTGCATGTCACCGGCATGTGCGGCCAGGGACTGATGATCGCCGCCGGTATCAGCGAAGTGGTCGCCCGCCTGGTGGCGAAGCAAAACAGAGCAACCGACAAAATCATTTTGGAGGAATTTTCACCGTACCGCAAATTTGAAACCGAAGAAGCCCTGAAATAGCCGTGCAGACAATCGATTAATGTGCCGCATGCGTTAACCGGCAAGAAAAAGGAGTATAAAATGGCTGACTACGAATTGAAAATTATCAAAACCCTGACATACAAGCGGCCTGAAATTGAAAAAGGCTATACCGACCAGACCTTGCGGGTAGACCTTTCCACTTCCAGCATGACCGTCGAGCCGGTGGATCCTAAAACCCGGCAGGTATTTATCGGCGGCAAAGGCTATGGTCTGTGGCTGCTGTGGAATGCCGTCGATGCAACCACCCGCTGGAACGATGCGCAAAACGCTGTGTGCATCGCTGCCGGACCCCTGGGCGGTACTCCCATCTACCCGGGCTCGGGCAAAAGCATTGTCACTTCCCTGTCGCCGCTGACAGGCTCGGTGATAGACTCCAATGTCGGCGGATATTTCGGCCCTTACCTGAAGTTTTCCGGATTTGACGCCCTGCAGATTCAGGGAAAGGCATCACAGGATACGGTGATTTTCATCGACGGCATCGAAAAGCGGGTCCAGATATATGACGCTGCTGGCCTGCCGGACAGCTCTTATGAACTGTCAACCCTGCTGACCGGGCATTTTTCAGAGGGCAAACCGCGCCACATTTCGGTGGTCTCGGCCGGCCCGGGTGCCAAAAACACCCTCATTGGATGCCTGAATTTTACCTGGTACGACGCCAAGCGCAAACGCGCACGTTACAAACAGGCCGGCCGCGGCGGGATCGGAACAGTGTTTGCCGACAAGGGACTCAAAGCCCTGGTGGTGCGCTGGGATACGGTCACCGCCGACACGAATAAGCCGGCGGATAAAACCCGATTAAAAGAGGTTGCCAAGCTGTACTCGCGGGAAATTGTCGAACTGGATCCCAAGCAAAATGAAATGGCGCGCATCGGCACCACCCACCTGGTCACCATCATGAACGACCATGATCTGCTGCCGACCCACAATTTCCGCTACGGCTCCCATCCCCAGGCTGCCAACCTGGGCCAGCAGGTTTATCGGCGCCTGTTCGACCCGGGATTCGACGGCTGCTGGATGGGGTGCACGGTGGCCTGCTCCCATGGCATAAAAGACTTTGTGCCGCTGACCGGCCCGTTCAAAGGCCAGGCGGTCTTCGTGGACGGCCCCGAATATGAAACCATTGGCGGGTGCGGATCCAACCTGGGCATCTTCGATCCATACACGGTGGTGGAGATGAATTTTTACTGCGATGCCTACGGCCTGGACACCATCTCGGTGGGCACCGGCATGGCCTTTGCCATGGAATGCTTTGAAATGGGGCTCATCGATGCCAGCCACACCAATGGCCTGGATCTGAGCTTCGGCAACCGCTTGAGCGCCCTGACACTGGTGCACCAGATGGCCGCCGGTGAGGGCTTCGGCCGCATTATCGGCCAGGGTGTGCGCCGCATGAAAGAAATTTTCGCAGCGGATTTCGGGGCCGACCCGGCCGTCATGGCGGACATCGGCATGGAGGCCAAGGGACTGGAGTTTTCCGAATATATGACCAAAGAATCCCTGGCCCAGCAGGGAGGCTACGGCTTGGCGCTCAAGGGTCCCCAGCACGACGAAGCCTGGCTGATTTTTCTGGACATGGTGCACAATTTCATGCCCACCTTCGAGCAGAAGGCCGAAGCGCTGCACTGGTTTCCCATGTTTCGCACCTGGTTTTCGCTCTGCGGCCTGTGCAAACTTCCCTGGAATGATATCGTCCCGGAGGACAATCAGGACACCGAAGAGCCAGCCAAGGTCATGAAACACATTCAGTGGTATGCGGATTACTTCAGCGCCGTCACCGGCCGGCTGTCCACCCCGGAGGATCTGGTCAAAATGAGCGAAGGGGTTTACAATTTTCAGCGCATTTTTAACCTGAAAATGGGTTTTGGCCGCCGGGAACACGACAACCTGCCCTACCGGGCGGTGGGCCCGGTTACTGAAGAGGAATACCTCTCCCGGGCCGAACGCTACGATCAGCAACTGGTGAAAACCTGTAAAATTGACATCGACGGCAAAAGCACGGCCGAAAAACTGACGCTTCTGCGCCAATTCCGTGAACGACAATATGACAAGCTCAAAGATGCGGTTTACAAGCGTCGGGGATGGACCGCCGAGGGTATCCCCACCCGGCAGACCGTAGAGCGTTTGAACATTGATTTTGCCGAGGTGCTGGATCTTCTCAAAGCCCACGGGGTGAGTTGATGATTACCGTCGCCGAAAAAAAAATTGCCTGGCACGAAGGCATGACCGTATCCGACCTGCTCGAAAACATTGGCGCCTCACATCCTTATGCTGTCGTGCGCATCAACGAAACCTATGTCAGCCGTCCGAATTTTGACCAGACCAAAATCCCGGATCACGCCCGGATTTTTTTAGTTCCCATGGTTGCCGGCGGCTAGCACCGGCGGCGGCGAGGCGACCGGTTGCCAGCAGTTCTCAATGAAAAAAGTTGTCCAGTAAACCAAATGGCTATCGGTGAAA
>JAOZSC010000100.1 GCA_029939875.1 Desulfobacterales bacterium | reverse complement strand
AGGTATTGAAGGATTCTCAAAGACAAAGAGGCATACAGTTCTTCCTTGTTCTTGAAATACAGGTAAAGGGTGCCCGGGCTGAGTTCTGCCTCCTGGGCGATGTCTTCCATGGTCGCCTTGTTAAAGCCTCTTTCAGAAAACACCCTTTTGGCGGCCACCATAATTTGCTGCCGCCTGCGCTCTTTTTCCCTTTCTTTGCGTTCCTGGATTCCCATGATAACCAGCCCCCCCCTGAATAGTATTTATTTTCAGCATTACCCTATAATTTATTTCCAATATTTTTTCAAGAGAAATATTCATTTTCTGATTTAAACTATAACGGTATCGTGGGTTGTCAAGATGGGGCAGGTACAATACATCTTATCAGATAGATACACCTATCGGGGGAAAAACTAAATAAAAGAGGGGAGCGGCGCGTGTCTGAAACCAGCGCATGAAAGGGTCAGGATGCCCCTACGGTTTGCCGGGGGGATTTAAAATTGCTTATACACCCTTGCCAGCGGATGTCCCGGCGCCTTGATCGCAAGGTCCAGAAAATACCCGTAGGGCGTTTGTGTTACCTCGTATCCGGCATCGGTTAATCTCGTGTGGGAGCGCTGCAGCAATTCCCGGGCCTGCTGTGGTTGTGCCTTGTTTTCCCCCAGATGGGTGAAAGAATGCAGGATAATTCTTTTTACATCCCACTTGCGCGCCAGCCACTTGGCGTTTTTAACCAGTTTGGTTTCTGCTGAACTGCCGGATTCGGCATCTGCTGGCTCGATGTGAACAAAGGCCACCACGCAGCAATCATTCTCAGCCGCAACGGCCGCCGGTGCATCTTCAAGGGTTTTCATGGCGGGCGTCCAGTTAAAATGATCGCAATACCAAAACAGTACTCTCACAGCTACTCCCAACCCGGATAAACCGGAAAAATTGCCACAAAGGCCCAAAGACACAAAGCAAAACTATTTGCTGTAATTTATCTTTGTGGTTTGGTGTCTTGGTGGCGAAAATGTTTTGCCATAAAATGCAAAGAAATAACTATTAAGAATCTAAAGCCTTACCTCTGATTTTTCATTTTGTTTAGATCAATTAAGCTGAAAGTCCGTTGGCCTCGCTCATCCGATAAACACCAGTATCTGGTCGTTGCGGGCGCTGACTTTTTGAATCGTCACCTGGATGAGGTCCTCGGGTTTAAGCATCAGGCCGCTGGTGGACGGCAGATCGCATTCGATCATGTAACCGGTGAGCAGGATCTGGTACCCGTTACGGCGTTTGCCCAGCACAAGAGCCTCCTCCTTGGCCCCCACGAGCCCTTCCAGGTACTTCAACAGCCAGTATCGATTCCGGCCGTATTGAACCCGGCCCACGTTACCCATGGGTTGTTCAAGGGCTTGGATGATGCCGTCAATATCCTCGATGCTGTATGGCTGCTCAAGGCCCAGGGCGGCCCTCAACTGCCGCTGGGTGACCAGATCAAAATATTTCCGGATGGGAGACGTTGCCGTCACATAAGCATCAACACCCAGTCCGGAGTGCTTGTCCGGCCGGTGATCCAGCACAAAACGGCTTAAAAATCTCCGCTGCATCCAATTTTGAAAAAGACTGCCCTCGTCGTCCCGGTAAAGACGATCCCGGGGTGCCGGCTGGGACCTGAAGATGGCCGGCATTCCCCGGTCAGCCAAAAATTTGGCCATCAACCAGTTGGCCAGAATCATCAGCTCGGCAACAAGCATCCGGGACGGGCTTTCCCGGCTGATCTTGTTGACGGTAATGCTGTGATCGCCTGCCAGCCAGAGGTTGATCTCCGGCACCGAAATCTGAATGGCACCGGCATCAAACCGCTGGCGACGAAATTTTTCCGCAATTTTGTACAATACCACCAGATCCGGGTTTTGATCCACCACAAGATTGACATCGTAATAGGTCAGTTGGTCCTTGACGGTTACCAGGCTGGCCGTAATTTCGTAGTCATTGATTTCCAGTGAAGGGCTCAGGGTTACCAGGGTGCTGATGGCAGGACGCACCTGTCCGGCCTTCAGGCTGCAGAGCCCCTCGGCCAGGTCGGGCGGCAGCATGGATATTTTTTGATCAGGCATGTAGATGGAGCTTCCCCGACCGCGAGCCTGCTCGTCAATTTGATCGTCCTTGCGCACAAAATGGCCCACATCGGCGATGTGAATGCCGAGTCGATAGCCATCTGCCAGCCGTTCGATGCTCAGGGCATCATCAAAATCAAGGGTCGACTGCCCGTCAATGGTCATCAGGGGCAAAAATGTCAGGTCGGCGCGCTGATCGTCGATAGGCACCGGGGCAGCGGTGGCAACAAGCTTTCGAGCGCTGTCCATAATATGGTCGGGAAAATCCCGCGGGATCTCGTATCGCAGCAGATCGATATTTTCGTCCTCGTCAAAGACCTTCAGCCTGACGAGCATCGGAAACAGGGCGGTTGTCCCTTCATCAAGCCCCGCCCGGGCAAGCATGGCCCTGGCCAGCACGTATTGCCGGCTTTCCTTGCCGAAAAGATAATAGGATTTTAAGAGCGATACGAATTCCCGGGTTTCGGACGGATTCTCCCCGGCGGCCGGTCCGTTGCCGGCCAGCAGGTGTCTCAGCCACTCAGCACCACGCTCAACAATTCTGTTCCGGCGCACCTGCTCTTTTTGCTCGGCCTGCAAGCGCTCGACCTGCCCTGCGGAGTGGGGGAAAAACCGATCAGGGTTGAACTTGAAATACAGCCGGTCTTCGAAAAACGCCCGGATAACCGCCGACTCATGATCTCCGGAGTGGTCGTCGGGAAAACAAAATTCCGTCATGGTCGCCAGGTCGATCCACACCTGCTCGGTGTTTAAAATGTCCCACAGGTCGTGGACATCCACCTGCCGAATCAAGGTCCTGCGCTTGTCGGCGACCTGTCTGAGCGTATCGACCATCCGGTCCCGGCCCTGGGTCATGTCCAGGCGCACATCATCCATGTGCAGCAGGCGACTGGCCGAAAGCTTGACCTCCCGGTTGTTTTCCGTCAACAGCCGCAGCCGCTTGTTTTTCACTTCCAGAACGACTGCGCACAGGATCTTCTGACGATCGATATATTCAACAATATTCCCGGATTCCATGCTGTCTACAATAACAATCGGCGTATATAAAGTCAATGATCCATACCGGTGCGTTGGGCTTTAAAGTGCCTACAACCTGGCCGCTGCCGTCTCTCCCCCGGCGTTGCACAAACGCCTTTGGCGTGCCTCGCTTCGCGGGGTCACCGGTCTTATTTTACCGGCCTTATTTTATAGTGCGCGCTGCGGGATCACACATCTGTTTTTATACATTTCGGTGTGCGCTTGGCGCTGCAGCATTCTCGACTTTTGTGGTATTAAGGGTTATATATGGAAAAATGAAAACCGCTGCCGCCCTGATAAAACCTTATTTTTATGAAAATCGCTACCGGATCCTGGCAGGCCTGTTGAGCCTGGTCACCGTCGATATTCTCCAGCTTTTTATTCCCCGCATCATCAAATGGGCGGTGGACGACCTGACATCTTTTGCAATCAACGCCCGGCAGCTGCTGGCCTATGCGCTTTACATGATCGGTATCGCCGTTTTTATCTTCATCTTTCGTTACGTCTGGCGCCGTTGCCTTCTGGGCACCTCGCGGCGGGTCGAAGAAGGACTGCGAAACCGGCTTTTCTCCCATCTCCAATGCCTTTCGACCTCCTATTTCGACCGGGTCAAAACCGGCGATCTGATGGCCCATGCCACCAACGATATCCAGCAAATCCGGATGGCGGCCGGCATGGGGATGGTGGCCTTAAACGATGCCATTGTCCTGGGGCTGGCGGCCATCGGCTTCATGGCCTACATCAATGTAAAACTGACCGCCTTTGTGCTCATCCCCATGCCGCTGATCGTTTTCGGCGCCCGTTTTTTCAGTAAAAAAATGCACCGCCGTTACCAGGCCGTCCAGGCGGCTTTTTCCGACTTGACCGAGGTCATCCGGGAGCGGTTTGTGGGTATCCGCATCATCAAGGCCCACCATCGCGAAAAGCAGTCCGCCGCCAGGGTGCAAACCGCCTCCCGGGACTACATAGACAAGAATATCCGGCTGGTTAAAATTATCGGTGCCTTTTTCCCGATGATGCTGCTTTTTTCAAACCTGAGCATGGTCATCGTTCTTTACCTGGGCGGCCGGCAAACCATACTGATGACCATTACACCCGGTGATTTCGTGGCCTTCATCAGTTACCTTGGGCTTCTGACCTGGCCGATGATGGCGCTGGGCTGGGTAACCAACCTGATTCAGCGGGGCCGCGC
Organism: Desulfobacterales bacterium; assembly: GCA_029939875.1. Classification (GTDB taxonomy): domain Bacteria; phylum Desulfobacterota; class Desulfobacteria; order Desulfobacterales; family JAFDCJ01; genus JAFDCJ01. The sequence goes on along the minus strand of JAOZSC010000100.1, from coordinate 3,671 downwards.
CTCCCTGGACCGCATTGACCGGATATTGCAAACCGAACCGCAAATCAAAGACCGCGAAAATGCCAGGCCCCTTGAGCAGCCCCGCGGGAAAATCGTTTTTGAAAATGTTTTCTTCGAATATGAATCCGTCAGCTCCGGAGGCAACGGGGACGTGCTGCACGGCATTGACCTGTGCATCGCGGCCGGATCCGTGCTGGGCATCGTCGGTCCTCCCGGAAGCGGCAAATCCACTTTATTAGGCCTCATCCCCCGACTTTACGACACCCGGCAGGGCCGCATCCTGCTGGACGAGCACGATATCAGCACCCTGAAAATACAGAGTTTGCGGTCGCACATCTCCTTTATTCCTCAGGAACCGTTTTTATTCGCCGGGACCATTCGCGAAAACATCACCTTTGACAATCCCCAGATCAGTCAACTGCAGCTGGAAAAGGCGGCCCGGGACGCCGCGCTCTATGATACGGTGATGGCCTTTAACGATGGTTTTGAAACCGTGGTGGGGGAAAAAGGGGTGATTCTGTCCGGCGGCCAAAAACAGCGTATTGCCCTGGCCCGCTGCCTGCTGCAGGATAGCGCCATCTTAATTTTAGATGATCCCATCAGCCAGGTCGATCTGACCACCGGCCGGACCATCATCGCTACCCTGCGCCGGATGGCCGGCCGCAAGACCATTATCATTGTATCCCATCGTCTTTCAGCCGTCCGGCATGCCAGCGGCATCATCACCCTGGACAGGGGCCGCATCGCAGAATCCGGCACGCACCAACAGCTTATGCAGGCCGGCGGTTACTATGCACGGATGTTTCGTTTGCAGGAAATGGAAGAGGACCTGAATGCGACCTGATTACGGATACTTCGAAGAAACCCGGCTGGGCAAATCCCACGATGCAAAGCTGTTCAAACGCCTGTTTGCGTTTGTCCGCCCTTACCGGCGCATGCTGATCGGCTCCATCGGCCTGGTGCTGCTGATCACGGCCCTGGATCTGGCGCTGCCCTATGTCACCAAGATCGCCATCGACCGCTACATTGTACCAGGGGCCCCGAGCGCCGGTGCTCACAGCACATCAGCGCCCTCTTCTGAAACCCGGTTTCTGCGTGTGGATACCACCGATCCGGTGGTGAAAAAAATCGTCCGCCAATACCGCCACTTGTTCACCGTCACAGGCCATACGGCCCGGATTTCCTACACGGACCTGGCCCATGTGAAAAAACGGGACCTGGCGCTTTTGCGAAAAAACGACATCCAGGGGATAGGGGTTGTCGCAGTCATTTTCCTGGCCCTGGTGGTATTTAACTTCGCGTTTAATTTTATCCAGAAAATGATCATGGAGGTCTCCGGTCACATGATCATGCACGATTTGCGCATGGCGCTGTTTCAGCACATCCAGAATCTTTCCATGGCCTTTTTTACCCGCAATCCGGTCGGGCGCCTGGTCACCCGGGTGACCAACGACGTGCAGAACATGCACGAGTTGTTTACATCGGTCATCTCCATGATTTTTAAGGACCTGTTTCTGTTGGGCGGCATCGCCGTGGTGATGCTGGCATTAAACTGGAAACTCGCGCTGGCCTCTTTTGCGGTGCTGCCGATAGTCCTGGCGGCATCACTGAATTTTTCCAAGCGTGCCCGTAATATTTTCCGGGAGCTGCGCATCAAAATTGCCGAAATCAACACTCGTTTTTCAGAAACCATCGGCGGTATTCGGGTCATCCAGTTGTTCCAGCAAGAAGCAAACAATTACCGGCGTTTCCGGCAACTCAACCATGAGAACTACCTGGCCGGCATGCGACAAATCCACGTACTGGCCGTCTTCATGCCGCTGATTGAACTGCTGGGGGTGGTGACCACAGCTTTGGTAATTTATTACGGCGGCTTACGGGTACTCACCGGCAGCCTCAGCCTGGGGGCCCTGGTAGCGTTTATTTCCTACATCCGGATGTTTTTCCGCCCCATGCGGGACCTGGCGGAAAAATACAATATCCTGCAAAACGCCATGGCGTCCGCGGAACGCATCTTTTTAATCCTGGACAACACCGATGTGATGCCCGCACCCGCGCTGCCGGCCGGACGCACCCCGCTGACTCTCGACCGCATCGAAGAAATCCGCTTTGATAATGTTTGCTTCAGTTATGCAGGAGACGAGGAGGTGTTGAAAAACGTCAGTTTCCGTATCCGCTCCGGGGAAACCGTGGGGATCGTGGGCCCCACCGGGGCCGGCAAAACCTCGCTGATCAATCTGATTCCGCGCTTTTACGACCCTACCTCCGGGCGGGTGATGCTCAACGGGCGCCGCCTTATGAATTTTGACCCTTCTTCGTTTCGCACCCGCATGGCCCTGGTCATGCAGGACCCCTTTTTGTTTTCCGGCACCATCCGGGACAACATATTCCAGGCAGAAGACGCCCCCACAGATCGACTGGTAAGCGAAATTCTTGAAGCCTCCAATTGCAAACCCTTCATCGACCGGCTTCCCCGGGGATTGGATACCGTTCTGACCGAAGGGGGCGCATCTATTTCCAGCGGTGAGCGCCAGTTGATCTCCATTGCCCGGGCCTTTGCCCGGCGGCCGCAGCTGATCCTGTTCGATGAGGCCACCTCCTACGTCGATTCCCAGACAGAGCGACAAATCCAGCAAGCCCTTGAAAAACTAATGGAAAACAGGACCTCGCTGGTGGTGGCCCACCGCCTTTCGACCGTGCGCCATGCCGACCGGATCCTGGTCATAAACCGGGGTCGGATCATTGAAAGCGGCACCCATGTCGAACTGATCAATCGACAGGGATTTTATTTCCGGCTGCACCAATTGCACACGGGGAAAGAATCGGCGCTTGACGATTGACCGTTTCCCGGATAGTGATAAAATTTCTTGCTAAATCCAATTGCAAATGCTATAGGCATCAGCTTATATACTTCACAGTGTGTGGCTTTTTTTTATACGGGCTGACACAAGCAAAAAACCGGCTGATCGGCAACGGCCAGTGACCGTCATCCGATCTGGAGGCGGGCAATTCGCCCGGTGTGCCGCAATCATGAAAACCTTATTGAAAGGAGGATGTTACAATGCCTTATGATGCCGTAAACATGCAAGACTGGCAGATTTCCGAAGCTGCGGAAAAAAACATGCCATCCCCGGAGCAATGGCAGGAAAAACTGGGGCTGGAAAAAAGCGAAATCCTTCCCATGGGCCGTCTGGCCAAACTGGATTTTCTGAAAATCATCAACCGCCTGCAAGACCAACCCGATGGCAAATATATCGAGGTCACCGCCATCACCCCCACACCCCTGGGGGAAGGAAAAAGCACCACCTCCTGTGGTCTGATGGAAGGCCTTGGCAAACGGGGCGTGAACGTCGGCGGCGCTCTGAGGCAGCCTTCCGGCGGCCCCACGATGAACGTGAAAGGCACGGCGGCCGGTGGCGGCAATTCCCTGCTGATCCCCATGACCGAGTTTTCCCTGGGGCTGACCGGCGATATCAACGACATCATGAACGCCCACAACCTGGCCATGGTGGCGTTAACCGCCCGCATGCAGCACGAGCGCAACTATAACGACGAGCAACTGAAACGTCTGACCGGCATGCGGCGTCTGGATATCGATCCAACCCGGGTCGAACTTGGCTGGATCATGGATTTTTGTGCCCAGGCCATGCGAAACATAATTATCGGCATCG
>JAOZSC010000099.1 GCA_029939875.1 Desulfobacterales bacterium | reverse complement strand
AAAAAAATTGAAGTCAGGGCACCGATGTCCGGGATTTTCTTTCGCAAACCGGCACCGGATCAGCCGGCTTATGTTGAAGTCGGCGATAGCGTCAAAAAAAAGCAGGTGTTGGCTTTGCTTGAAACCATGAAAGTTTTCCAGAAAGTCAAGAGCCCGGCCAACGGAAAAATCCTGGAAATCGTCGCTGAAAATGAAAAGCCGCTAAAAGATGACGATTTGATATTTGTCATCGAGGCAAGCTGAAACACCTGAGGCCGATGATCGCCGCCGCGCAAGTCAGGCTTCTATCACTAGAAACGACATACGCAAAAAAAAATGAAATCACCCAGGTTGTTTAAAAAAATACTGGTGGCCAATCGCGGTGAAATTGCCCTGCGGGTCATTCGTGCCTGCAGGGATCTTGGCATAAAAAGCGTGGCCGTATATTCTGAAGCCGACGAGACGTCTCTGCACCTGAAGCAGGCGGATGAATGCATCTGTATCGGTCCGGCTCCCAGTGCCCAAAGCTATCTAAACATAGAGCACATTATAAAAGCAGCCCGGCAATCCGGGGCCAATGCCATCCATCCCGGCTATGGGTACCTGGCTGAAAAAGAGGTGTTTGCCAGGGCCTGCGAAGATAATGCCATTGTTTTTATCGGCCCCACATCGCAGAACCTCGGGCTTGCCGGTGACAAAATAACAGCTCAAAAGATCATGGCCCAGGCTGGAGTGCCGGTAATCCCCGGCAGCCCCGGCGGTGTAGACAACCTGGAACAAGCCCTGGGTGTCTGCCGACAAATCGGATACCCGGTAATGATTAAGGCCTCCGGGGGCGGGGGCGGGCGGGGTATCCGTATCTGCCAAAACGAGGCCATGGTGCGTGAAGATTTTGCAATTGCCAAAGCTGAAGCGGCAGCCGCTTTCGGCAACGATGAGCTTTACATCGAAAAGTGCATCGTTAGGCCACGGCATATCGAGTTTCAAATCTTAGCGGATCAATCCGGCAACACGACCCATATAGGGGAGCGGGAATGCACCATCCAGCGACGTTTTCAAAAACTCATCGAAGAATCCCCGTCCCCCCGACTGACCGACGAACTGCGGCAATCCATGGGCACGGCCGCCATAATAGCTGCCAAAGCGGTTAATTACCGCAATGCCGGCACGGTTGAATTTCTTCTGGATGCCGATGGGAACTTTTATTTCATGGAAATAAACGCCCGTATCCAGGTGGAGCACCCGGTCACCGAGTTGACCTCCGGCATTGATCTGGTCAAAGAGCAAATCAGACTGGCCGCCGGTGAGAAGCTCGGCTATTGTTTTGACGACTTGAACCTTCGCGGCTGTGCCATCGAGTGCCGGATTAATGCCGAAGACCCCGATCGTAACTTTCTTCCCTGCCCTGGAACCGTCGATGAATATCTGCCGCCTGGCGGATATGGGGTGCGACTGGACACCCACCTGTACCAGGGCTACGAATTGCCGATTTATTACGACTCGCTGATTGCCAAACTGGTTTCTTTCGATCTGACCCGCGCCGGGGCCATCGCGATTATGAAAAGAGCGCTGGATGAATTCCGTATCGCCCCGCTTAAAACCACCATCGGGCTCCATCGCAGGGTCATGGAAGATCCTTTATTTTGCGAAGGAAATTTTGACACCAGCTTTATTCATAAATTTATTACCGCCGATGAAGAAGAAGATAATGATGAGTAAATACAAAACATTCAAGTAGAATGGACAGTCCGTTGTCAATTGTTAGTTGTCCGTTGCTCCTTTGTCGGGATATAAAATCTTTAACAACGCACCACGGACTACGGACAACAAACATCACCATAAGAGCAACTCGCCAATATCGGCTTAATCCCATCTGCGGAGACCAAGATATGTCTGCACCTCACCTTCTTTACCGGGTCGAAAACAACATCGCGTACTTTACCATCAACCGCGAAGCCCAGCGTAACGCCATCAGCCTAGAAACCATTGCCTTATTTTTAAGCTACCTGCAAGATGCTGAAAAAGATAAAAACGTACGCGCTGTTTTACTGACGGGGTCCGGAGAGCGGGCCTTTTGCTCGGGAGCCGATCTCGGCGGAGCCGCCGCCGGTGATATTCACAGTGGCTTCAAAAGTTACGCCCGGCTGCTGAAACGACTGACCGGCTATTCGAAGCCGGTTGTTGCCAGGATAAACGGCGCCTGCATGGCCGGCGGCATGGGGCTCATGCTGGCCTGCGACATCGTCATCGCGAAAAACACCGCTGCTTTCGGGACACCGGAAGTCAATGTCGGCCTGTGGCCGATGATGATCGGCGCGTTGATTTTCCGCAATGTCCCGCGAAAAAAAGCCCTGGAAATGATTCTGCTGGGAGAAAAACTGACAGCCGCTCAGGCACTTGAAATGGGCCTGGTTACCCGCCTGGTGCCTCCGGAACAATTGGATGACGCGGTTGAAAAGGTGCTGCAAAGTCTGGCGGCCAAAAGCCCCATCGGCATGAAAATCGGCAAACAGGCTTTTTACGCCGTTGCCGACATGCCTTTTGAAAAAGCACTGGATTTTCTGACCGCAAAAATCGCCGACGTTGCCGCCACCGAAGATGCCAAAGAAGGTATCACAGCGTTTATCGAAAAACGAAAACCGCTTTTTAAAGGAAAATAACTCAAGACTCAAGAAGGGAGATATCAATCACCATGACCCAAAAGTTCAAAACCAAAATCACGGAAATGCTGGGCATCGAACATCCCATTATCTGCGGCGGCATGCAGTGGATCAGCCGGGCGGAATTTGTTGCTCCCGTTTGCAACGCCGGGGGCATCGGCTTTATTACCGCTGAAAGCCTTGAAACCCCGGAGGATCTCAAGGAAGAAATTAAAAAAATCCGAGGCCTGACCGACAAGCCATTCGGGATCAACCTGTCAATGATTCCCGAATTCGGATTGCCCGAGCGAACCCTTAAATTTTGCGATGTCATCGCCGAGCAGGGTGTTAAAATTGTGGAAACTGCCGGCAGGAGTCCGGAACCGCTGATGCCAATCCTTAAACAGGCTGGCATCACAGTGATTCACAAGCTTACCTCGGTAAAACATGCCCTGAGCGCCCAACGACTGGGAGTCGATGCTGTCACCATGATCGGGTTCGGCTCCGGCGGCCACATCGGAAACGACAATGTCGCATCGTTTATTTTACTGGCGAAAGCGGTTGCGGCCCTGGACATTCCGGTCATCGCCGGTGGCGGAATCTGCAACGGCAAGGGCTTTCTGGCAGCCCTGGCCATGGGAGCCGAGGCCGTGTTGATGGGAACCGCCTTTATGATGACCAAAGAGTGCCGAATTCATCAAAACATCAAAGACCGCCTCCTGGAAACCAGCGAAACCGATACCGCCCTGCTTTTAACCACCATCATGAACCCCATCCGCTGCATTAAAAACAAGCTGGCTGAAGAATGTCTGGCCATAGAAGCGAAGGGGGCCGGGTTTGAAGAAATCATCAACACCGTGGCCGGGGGCAAAGGCCAACTTGCCTATGACGGCGGCGACCCGGATGCAGCTCCCATTGCCTGTGGCCAGATCGCCGGCCTCATTGATGAGATCAAATCCATTCAGCAGGTTGTCGATGATATTATCGACGACGCCAGCCAGCAACTTGACCGGCTCAACGGGTTGGCAGTTCAATAGTGGAACACTTGCTGCGAACTGGCCGCTTCGGCGGCCAGCCGTTGACCTTGCGCTCAAATCCGTGTATGTAATCTTTAATTGTGTGAAAACCCCACAATCGTCCGTGGTGGATTGTTTGTGGACCGGCGGGAATCCACCCTCAATGAAGCCGGTGATTTTATTTTTCCCAAGCAAGAAGGTGCCATCGATGATGATCACATCCTGGGAGAAATCGGCGATGTACTGGCGAAAAAAATAAAGGACGCACCTCCTCGCAGGATATCACCCTGTTTAAATCCTTTGGCCTGGCAGTGGAAGATGTCGCTGCAGCCCACTTTATCTATAAAAAAATGACCGCCCAAGGTGTCGGTACCCTGGTTGAGTTCAATGCTGCTAAAAAATCTGTTTAAATACTGGACCTACCAGGTATTTTCACCCGGCACCGTTCTGAAGGAAAAATACGAGGCCTTCAAATCCCTTCTCGACCATGATAAGCGGGCCCATGAACTGATGGCAGAGCTGGAAGAAATTTATTACGGCCAGCTTAGGGTCGATTTTATTGTCATTGAAAACAAATACAGGGAATTTTTCGACTGCGTGATCCGCATTGTGCAAGACATAGACGGGGTTTGTCCGAATCGTTACCGCGATTTGCGAAATTACGCTAAAAAATTTGACGCCTACATCCGCTTTGTGCTGACTGCCCAAAAATGCGATGCATCACCGCCCTTCACGATACCCCTGCAGAACATTCCACCTGAAGGCCAACAACTGGTGGGCGGCAAAGCTTGGAGTTTAAGCATCCTTGCAGGAGGCCTTCGGCTGCCCGTCCCGCCGGGGTTCGTGGTCACCACGCATGCCTTCCATTACTTCATTGAATACAATCAGCTCAGGGCTCCCATCGACGCGGCGCTGGCCGAACTTGATGTACAATCCAGTGCCTCACTGGATGCTGTGTCCCGCAATTTAACCGCTCTGGTGACAGATGCGCAAATCCCCCCGGATATCAAAGAGGCGATCAGCAGCGCTTACGCTTTGCTGGCGAAAGCCGAAGGTGAAAGTGTACGCATCAGCATGCGCAGCAGTGCAGTGAGTGAAGACACCCATTCGTCTTTCGCGGGCCAGTACCGCAGCGTTTTAAATGTCAACCAGGATGATATCCTTAAGGCATACAAGACGGTCATCGCCAGCAAGTATGCGCCCACCGCTCTTTATTACCGGATTAACTACGGTCTTTTGGATGCCGACACCCCCATGGCGGTTCTGGCGATAAAAATGATCGACGCCAAATCCAGCGGGGTCCTGTACACCCGTGACCTTGAAACACCTGAATCCGAAAATTTGAGCATTCACTCTATCTGGGGACTGGGGGAACTGCTGGTAGCGGGAAAAACCTCTGCGGATGTCATCGGCATCTCCCGGGAACCGGAGCCTGAAGTGGTAATCAGAAAATACGGCGCCAAACCCCGGCAGATGATCTTTTCTTCCAACCACAAAACCGAGATTGTACCGGTGGACCATCCCAGGATACTGGCCCCCTCACTGGATGATGCTTGCGCGCTGACTCTAGCCCGATGGGGCATGAAACTGGAATCGCATTTCGGCCAACCCCAGGATATCGAATGGTGCCTGGACAACCAGGCAAACCTCTTCCTTTTACAGTCCAGACCGCTGAGCACCGGCGATATCGATCCCGTCGAAACCCCGGTGTGCAATTTTGAAAGTATCGACAACACCGTTCTGGTCTCCGGCGGGGAAAGGGCCTCTTCCGGAATCGGAGGCGGCAGGGTATTTAAAATTCGCCGGGAAGAAGATCTCGAGACGCTGCCGGCGGACGCCGTGCTCGTGGCCCGCAACGCCTCGCCGCGGTACGCCCGGGTTATGGACCGGCTCAACGCAGTGGTGACCGACAGCGGTAGCACTGCCGGCCATTTTGCCTCGGTGGCGCGCGAATTTGGTGTGCCGGCGATCGTCAACACGGCAGCGGCTTTTGACAGGTTGTCCCACGGCCAGGAAGTGACCGTGCATGCCGACGAAAAAAAGGTTTACGGGGGACTGGTGCCGTCAATGCTGGAAAGCCCCTGTGCCCGCGTCAACCTGATGACCGACAGTCCCTTCATGCGCAAACTTGGCTACCTGATGAATTTTATCTCACCGCTGGGACTGCTGGACCCCCAGACTGCCTCGTTTAAGCCGGAAGGCTGTCGTTCATTCCACGACATCATCCGCTTTTCCCATGAAAAGGCCGTCCAGGAAATGTTTCACATCTCCGAGGGCCGTGTCCGAAAAACAGGGGCCGCCAAAAAGCTTCAGTCACACATCCCCATGCTTTTCTATGTCATTGACCTGGGAGACGGCCTGCATGAAAGCGCACTCAATCAAAAACAGATTCAGGAACATGATATTGCCAGTGCCCCCATGAAAGCACTGCTGAAAGGACTGGGGCACCCGGGCATCCGCTGGGGAAAGTTTACGCATTTTGACTGGGCGGAGCATGACAAAATCGTCATGAGCGGCGGTATTATCAGCCCCAAGGCAGCCATGTTTGCCAGCCATGCCGTTATTTCCCACGATTATGTCAACCTGAACCTGCGTTTTGGCTATCACTTTGTCATCGTGGATACCCTGTGCACGGATGCTCCCGGGGACAATTATATCCTCTTTCGCTTCTCCGGAGGCGGGGCCGATATAGATCAAAGAATCCTGAGAGCAGATTTTTTGAGCAGGATTTTGCAGGAATTGAATTTTGCGGTAAGCAAAAAAAACGACCTGGTGGATGGACAGTTGAAAGGCGCGGATAAAAACACGACCCTTGCAAAACTGGATATGATCGGCCGCCTCCTGGGAGCAACCCGCTTGATGGACATGTATCTCAAGGATGCCTCGCAGCTTGACGGTTTCGTAAACGACTTCATGAACGGCCGCTATCATTTTGCATCGGTTGAGGACTAAAAATTATGTCTGGCTACCAGCTAACATGGATTACAGAAAATATTGCGGTGGGCTCGGCTCCCATGTCCTACGATGACCTGGACGCCATCCGCGAGCAGGGGGTGGATGCCATTGTCAATCTATGCGGCGAGTTTTGCGACCTGTACGAAATTGAGGAGAAAACGGGCTTCGAGGTCTATTATCTTCCCATCCCGGATGAGTGTGCCCCCGATATGGAAGATATGGAAAAAGCCTTGGCCTGGCTGGATGAGGCCATCTACCTGGGGAAAAAAATTCTGGTCCATTGCCGGTTCGGAATCGGCCGCACGGGAACTTTTGTGACCGCCTATCTGATCCGCAAGGGGTTGGGGTTAAAGGTCGCCAGCAAAAAGATGAAAAAAAGCCGGGCGAACCCTTCCGCGTACAGTCAATGGCGGCTGGTAAAAAAATACAGTAAAAAATCGGGAACATTGAAAATCAGGGAACCGTCCCTGGAAAGTAGAAACGTTGTTGATCTGAGCACCTATTTTTCAGAATATGAAGCCCTGGTTCGAAAAACCACCGCTGATATCAACACCGTTCGCAAAGCATCCTCCGGCTTTTTAAGCTGCGGGGAGCAGACCGACGACTGCTGTCGGCGGTATTTTGAAGTCCATCTGATCGAAGCAATTTATCTTAACAACCGCATGAACCGCTTCCTGAAAAGTGAACTGAGAACCCGGGTCATTCACGATGCGGTGGAAATCACCCGCAGGACAACAAAAGTGCAGCGGCGACTGATGGAAAAAGGCCAAGGCGGCAAAGAAAACAAAGAGGCCTGGGCTGAAGCCTACGCCCGGGAAGCACTGCGCTGCCCGCTCAATCACGACCATCGCTGTTCGCTTACCGGCTACCGGCCGATCAGCTGCCGAATACACGGCCTGCCTGAAGGTGCGATAAATAACGGTTTCATCACCTCCATGCTCCAGGAGCTGTCACGTAACGTATTTTTTTCTTTTTCAGGATTTTTTCTTGACGGCGAAGAGCTGTCCTTTTCCCTGGCCGATACGGTTTCCGGCAAATTCGTCCAGAAATATTTTTACTACCTGGCCAACCTGCAAAGTTGAATATTTTACTGCTCTTCCCTGCACCCTATGCCCCGTGCTCCCGGCGTTTTTATCCGCATCGCCATCATGTTTGCAGCACGCGCGCCACTTTTTCTTCCAACTCCTCATTGTCTATGGGTTTAACACAGTACTCGCACGCACCCAGCTTTAAGGATGCCTGGGCCGTTTCCAGGGTCGGATAACCGGTAAGCATGATAGCACGCATGGTCGGAGTGATTTTCTTTAGCTCCTCGAGAACGTCCACGCCGCTCATTTTTTTCAGCTTGATATCCAGGATGGCAAGATCCACCGTATTGGAGCGGGCATAGTTCAATGCGTCTTCCTCTTCGGTAAATCCAACGATTTC
>JAOZSC010000098.1 GCA_029939875.1 Desulfobacterales bacterium | reverse complement strand
GCGCCGCCTCACACGCACTGTGCCATATCATATATAATGCCTTGCTCTATATGGGTGCCGGCTGTGCCCTGGTTGTCGTCGGTACGGCAAAATTTAACCGACTCGGAGGGCTTTACAAATATATGCCGATTGCCTTCTGGCTCTATATGATCGGTGGCTTTTCTATCTCCGGCTTCCCGTTATTCAACGGTTTCATCAGTAAAGCCATGACCATCGAAGCCGCGGAATTCATGCAAAGTCCGATTATCTATCTGCTGCTCGAGGGGGCCACCGTCGGCACCTTCCTTCACACCGGTCTTAAACTTCCCTGGAACATCTGGCTCCAGGGCCGCGAGGAACCTCCGCCTGATATCCGTTTAAAGTTGAATGATTCAGCTTTCAACACGCCCGTGCATATGTTAATCGCGATGGGCATATTGGCCTTCCTGTGTATCTTCATGGGGGTTTATCCGAAAATCCTGTACGATATGCTTCCATACCCGGTGGAATATGTGCCCTTCACCGTGACGCGGGTTTTTTCAATTACGCAAATGTTTATTTTTACTTTTCTTGGGTTTTGGCTGCTACGAAAATTGGTGCGGGGCTATCCGACCTTCGTCCTGGATACGGACTGGTTTATCAGAATTCCTGGCGCCCTGTTCATAAACTTTTGCCAGCAGCCCCTGATTGCTTTTGGATCATACCTGGACAAGCAAGCCATGAAAATTGCCGCTTCCTTTATCGTAAATATACGCAATCCGAACATTGAAGCGCGTATGACTCCCATGGCCATCGGATTTGGGGTGCTGATGTCAATTCTGCTTTTGGCTGTTTTTCTGCTTTTAAAAATCTAATTTAGTTGTGCGCTCAACGCCTTATATTTCCAGCATATGATAACTCGAAGATTTGTAACCTTTAACCTTTTGTATGTGAAATGAAAGGATACGGCATTCAAAATTTTCGACGAACCCTTTCAGTTTTCGCCTCGCCCTTCGAAACTTTTTACTTTGAATGGTTTTTATTAATTTTTCAGTATCGCGAACTCTGCCCTCACAAATAATATGCGGACCGTCTCCTATCAAGACCTGCCATTCGCCGGCGACAGCAATGTTGGATTCTTCCAGTAACGGATAGTATTCATTCAGGACATAGTTTTCATATTCATCTTTCGTTTTGCTGATCACATCCCACATCTGATTAAACTTAATAGTATCTTCTTTAATATCAGTGGTATATGAATCTTTACTTCCTGCGGGGACAAGCACTTTTGTCTTGTACGCCTTTACATATGTGAGCAGATTGTCCTGCAGTTCTTTAAATTTTGGGTTTTTCAAAGCCTTTTCAATAAGCTCCAGATCATTGCTCATACTTTCAACGATCATTTCACTGTAACTGCCCACCAGCACCGACCAGCCGGCGACAACATGAATCCCAAGGGAATTTATTCCCGGTATAAATTCCTTGATGATGAAATTTCCATATTCTTCTCGTCTTTCACTTATGATTGTCCAATATTGATTGAATTTTACCGGCATTGTCCACCCCTCCTTGACATTCTTAAAGTGGAAACGTCAAATGAACGATATGATACTATTCAACTAACGTAGACACGTTTGATTGTCAACGATGATTTTTAGCACCCGCAGGATGCCTTTATTGGGAAACGGAATTTAAAAAATTAATTTAACCTATTATAACAATTATGATAACACTATCTTAATCGGAATCATGGATGCAATCGGCGGCGAAAAGCATGTCCTGGAAATTTTGAATAACTGGCCGGACAAAGAAAGGAAAAAAATGACTGCAAACGATCTGGTGCGGCATTTGAAATTGAAAGTGGCTGCCGGCAGCAGCGGGCTTGAACACCGGGTCACTGACGGCTACTGCGGGGATCTGCTCAGTGACGTCATGACCAATGCTCCCGAAGGCTGTGTATGGCTGACCGTCCAGGGTCATCAGAATATCGTGGCGGTGGCGGTTTTGCGCGAAATGGCCGCCATCATCATCACCGGCAGTCGGCCGCCGGAAGAACAGACCCTGCTAAAAGCTGACACTGAGGGCATTCCCATACTGCTGTCGCCGGAATCAGTTTACCCGCTTGCCGGTCGCCTGTATGCCATGGGAGTACGTAATCAGTCGCATTGATCCGGTTTGTCTTACAAAGTTTCGGTTGATGCGGGAAATATTATTCACTAATATTTGAAGGCTGGCCTTGATTTAATCGCCATTTGCGATCATAATCCAACCTCAGGGCTCGCACTGGCGAGGGGAAAAGGCATAAGGATACAGATCTGATTGCGAGAGCTGTCGCTTCACATACTGGACATCGTAGAAAACGGGGTCGCCGCCGGGGCAGATTGTATACGCATCACGGTGGACGAGGCGCGCCGCGACGACCGGATAACGATTACCATCACGGATAACGGCCGAGGAATACCGGCTGAAAAAATCGACCGGTTGACGGACCCTTTCATTACGTTGCGCCCAACCCGCAGAGTCGGCCTGGGACTGCCACTTTTATCCGCGGCTGCTCAACGCTGTGATGGCGCGCTGGATGTCAGCAGCAAAGCTGGTGATGGCACCCGGGTTCAAGCCGTGTTTCGTTACAGCCATATCGACCGCGCGCCCATGGGCGACATGGCGGCCACCATTACCACATTGATAATGGGCAACCCCGGCATCGACTTTGTGTACCGGCATATTATCGATGGCCGCGAATTTACGTTGGACACCCGGGGACTCAAAGAGGAATTGGGAGAAAACGGCCTGCAAGATGCCCTTTTGATCCACCACCTCGCGCATAACATCCGCGGCCGCCTTAAGCAGCTGACGACGAAAATCGGCGAATCCGAAGCAAGGGAGAAAAATCATGGGAAAACTGACGATTGACGATTTAAAAAAAATAAAAGAAAAAACCACCCGGGATACATTTTTGCGCGACGGGCAGGCCACCGTCAAGGTTACGGTTCACATGGGCACCTGCGGCATTGCCGCCGGGGCCCGCGAGGTGATGAGCACCCTTTTGGAAGAAATGGCCGAAGCTGATCACCAGGACATCCTGGTGTTTACCGCGGGATGTTTGGGAAAATGCAGCAGCGAGCCCAATGTAACGGTTGAAATCATGGACGGCGAGCCGATTGTCTATCAGCATATGGATGCCGACAAGATGCGCCAGGTCTTCAAACATCATGTTCTTCTGGGCGAAGTGCAGACCGATTTTGCCCTGGCGAAGATGTAATGAAAAATGTCCGTAGTCCGTTGTATCATTTGATTTACAAGCATCAAATTCAATTGTTCCGGCACAATGGCTGCAAATAAACATGGCGTGCCAAAAAAATATTAAACCCGGATCAAAATCCTTTCTTATCAACGGACACCCGCAGGGTTGCTATGAACGTCGACGGAAAAAATATTCGCACCATCTGGCTGGACAAAAGCGCAAAAATCATCAAAATAATCGACCAGCGCAAACTTCCCCACCGGTTCGTTATTGCGGATTTAAAAACCGTTGACGATGTCATCACGGCCATCGAGGACATGTACGTTCGGGGGGCGCCCCTGATTGGAGCAACCGGGGCTTACGGAGTCTTTCTGGCAGCGCTGAATGCCCCCCACGATCGAATCGGCGACGACTATATGATCGGCGAAGCCGATCGGCTCAAGTCCGCCCGGCCAACAGCCGTCAATCTCGCATGGGGAGTGGACAGGGTCCTGGCCGAAACACTGGCCGCCCGGCTCTCCGAAAAAATCTCCCGTGCCCGCCGCAGCGCCGGCGACATTGTCGAGCTGGAGGTGAAAAACTGCCGCAAAATAGGAGAGCACGGACTGCCGCTGATCGAGCAGATTCGCCGCAACAAAAACGGCGGCACCGTCAACGTGTTGACCCATTGCAATGCGGGCTGGCTGGCCTGTATCGAATACGGCACGGCCACCGCACCCATCTATGCCGCCTTTGACAGCGGCATCGACATCCATGTATGGGTGGATGAAACCCGCCCGCTGAACCAGGGGGCCCGCCTGACGGCCTGGGAGCTTGGAAAACACGGCGTCAAGCACACCATCATTACGGACAATGCCGGCGGTTACCTGATGCAGCGAGGCCTGGTGGACCTTGTGATTGTCGGCACGGACCGGACAACGGCCACCGGTGATGTGGCCAATAAAATCGGCACCTATCTAAAAGCCCTGGCCGCCCAGGACAATGGGGTGCCTTTCTACGTGGCACTGCCTTCGAGCACGTTTGACTGGGAGCTTAAAGACGGTGTAAGGGATATTCCCATCGAACAGCGCGCCGCCGAAGAAGTCAAGTATGTCTGGGGGCTTAACCGGGATACCCCCGCCCAGGTTCTAATCTGTCCGGCGGACAGCCCGGCGGCCAATTTTGCCTTCGATGTCACGCCGGCCCGGCTGGTAAGCGGCTTTATCACCGAACGGGGCGTATGCCGGGCAACCCCGGAAGACATCCGGCGACTGTTTCCGGAAAACAGCAATTGATTAAGTTTAATAAGTTGATTGGGTTGATCAAGTAACCTTATTCAACTCAGTCAACCAATCAACTGATATGCTGACAGAACTTGAAAAAAAAATTGTGGCCTCCATCCAGGAGGAAATCCCGGTCACCGAACGCCCCTATCTTGCCATTTCAAAAAAACTGGGGGTCAGCGAAGAAACCCTGCTGGAAACCTTGCGCAGCTTACGGGATCGGGGAATCATCCGGCGCTTCGGTGCTACCCTGCGCCACCAGAAAACAGGCTTTACCGCCAACGCCATGGCCGCCTGGCAGGTTGACGAAAACCGTATTGACGAGGTCGGCGAAAAAATGGCCTCTTTCAAGCAGGTCTCCCACTGCTACCGGCGCAATCCCACCGGCCAGTGGCCCTACAATCTGTACACCATGATTCATGCCGGTGATGAAGCTTCCTGCCGGGAAACCGCCCGCAAGATGTCCAAAGCTGCCACAGTCGACAGGTACACCCTGCTTTTCAGCCGCCGGGAACTGAAAAAAACATCGATGGTTTACTTCCCAACAGATGAAGACGACTAAAAGTGATGGTCCTCATATCCTCCTGGTCAACCCCTGGATCCATGATTTTGCCGCCTATGATTTCTGGGCAAAACCCATGGGCCTGCTGACCATTGCCGGTATTTTGCGGCAGCATGGCATGGCAGTGTCTTATGTGGACTGCCTGGACCGGTTCCACCCCCGGGCTCCGACCACCTCCCCAACTGCACGCTATGGCCGCGGGCCCTATCTCAAAGCCCCCATCGCCCGCCCGCCGGGCCTAAACGACGTGCCGCGCCGCTATTCACGCTACGGCATCAAGCCCCAGTGGTTGCAAGACGATCTTGCCGAGCTCAACCCGCCGGACCTCATCCTGGTGACATCATTAATGACCTACTGGTACCCGGGAGTACAGGAAACCATCACCGTCCTGCGTTCGGTTTTTGACTCCACGCCCGTTGTGCTGGGCGGCATCTATGCCCGCTTGTGCACGGATCATGCCCGCCGCACCTCCGGCGCAGATCATGTTTCCAACGCATCGGCTGAAAAAAACCTGTTTCCCCTGGTGCGAAAATTTACCGGCTTTTCCGTCAAACCCATTTTTGATCCCCAAAACCTGGATTCCTACCCCTACCCGGCCCTGGACCTTCAGACTCGTATCAATTATGTACCCTTGCTGACATCAAGGGGCTGCCCGTTTCGTTGCGCCTACTGTGCCTCTCACCTGCTGGAGCCCAAACGCCTGTTGCGCAGTCCGGAATCGGTCATTGAAGAACTCCGGTACTGGAACCAAAAATACGCCGTCACCGATTTTGTCCTCTACGACGATGCTTTCCTGGTGGATGCCGGCCATCACGCCGTTCCGATTATGGAAGGCATCCTGAAATCCGGTATCCAGGTGCGATTTCACACCCCCAATGCGGTCCACATTCGGGGTATCACCGATCAGACCGCCCGACTGATGTTTGAATGCGGTTTTAAAACCCTGCGTCTGGGCCTTGAAACCGCGGATTTCGATCACCGCCAAAATCTCGATCGCAAAGTCGATGAAAAACAGTTTGAAAAGGCGGTGAGCTGCCTGAAAACAGCCGGTTTCGGTCCCGACCAGGTAGGCGCCTATTTACTGGCAGGACTTCCCGGGCAGCCATCCGGTTCCATCGAGCAATCCATCCTTACGGTAAAGCGCTGCGGTATCACTCCGGTCATCGCCCATTACACCCCCATTGCCCACACGCCCCTGTGGCCGCAAGCGGTGGCCGCCAGCCGCTACGATCTCGAATCCGACCCGATATACACTAACAATGCCATCATGCCTTGCAGCCGGCAGCCTTTTGACTGGGAGATCCTCTCCCGGTTAAAGCTGTTGGTCGCCGCCTAACCCTAAAGGTTGCATACTTTAAGGTTTATTGTTTGATATCAGTTGACTGAGTTGATTTAATTGGGATTGTTATTTGTATTTGAAAATGTTATAAGTGCCGTGAAAAGCCTGCGTTAAATGCAAGGGGCCCCGCCATGCGACCATTTATAACTGAGCCTGGAAAATCCGGTTTTTATTCTCCCACAAAAAGAAAGGCAAATCCATGCTGCGTCTGATATCGGTTGATTTGAAAAAAGAAAAAATTGAGACCCTGGTTATCCCGGTCTGTGAAGACAAAAAAATTCACGCTGATGCGCTCATCCTGGCGATCATCCGCAAAGCAAAAAAACTCAAGGAATTTAACGGCGAAAAAGATCAAACCGTCACCCTGTACGATCTGCCGGAGATCAAGGCCCGACGGGTGGTGCTGCACGGCCTTGGAAAAACCGCCATGCTGGATGCCGAAGCCCTGCGGGCCTTTGCCGGCAAGGTGGTAAAAAACTGCATCCAGAAAACTCTGCCGGCGCTCTGGCTGGCGGTCCCGGACAAATGCCCGGCCAAAATGCCGCTGTCTTCCATTGTAACGGCAATGATGGAAGGTGCCTGCCTGGGCAATCATCGTTTTGACCGCTACCGTCAGGAAAAGAAAAAAAAGCCGCTGAAGTCCATGTATTTTATCGTCGACCCGGCGAGCGCACGCAAGATAAAGTCTCCGGCCAGCCGGACAGCCAAAATCTGCCAGGGCACCACCCTGGCCAGGGAATGGATCAGCACGCCGTCCAATGACAAAACGCCCGAGCAATTAACCCGGATGATTGTCGAGCAGGCTAAAAAACAGGGGTTGAAAACCCGGGTGCTGCGTGAAAAACAGCTCCAACAGCAAAAATTCGGCGCCCTGCTGGCAGTGGCGGCCGGCAGCCGCAGCAAGCCCAGCATGGTGATTCTGGAGCACCGGGTTGCCGGAGCAAAAAATTCAGTGGCCCTGGTGGGAAAAGGGGTCACCTTCGACTCCGGGGGGCTGAACATTAAAACCGGCGGCTCCATGTCCGACATGAAGTCAGACATGTCCGGGGCCGCTGCCGTGGCGGCCACCCTGATCACGGCCGCCAGGCTCAAAACAAAAGTAAACCTTACCGGCATCATTCCCATCGTCGAGAACATGCCGTCGGGCACCGCTATTAGACCCGGCGACATCATTTACAGTTATGCCGGCAAAAGCATTGAAATCGGAAACACCGATGCCGAAGGACGCTTGATCCTGGTTGATGCCCTGGCCTATGCGGTTAAAAAATTCAAGCCGCAACTACTTGTTGACATGGCAACTCTCACCGGTGCCTGTGTGGTGGCACTGGGAGAAAAAATCGCCGCGGTGTTTTCCCATGATGACAAACTGGCCGCCGCGATCACGGCCGCCGGAGAAACCACCCATGAACGCTGCTGGCGGATGCCGCTGCCTGAAGATTACAAAAAATTGCTTAAAAGTGACTTTGCAGACCTGAACAACATCAGCAGCACCCGCTGGGGCGGAGCGATTACCGCCGCGCTGTTTTTGTCCGAATTTGTCGGGGATACCCGCTGGGCCCACATTGATATTGCCGGTCCGGCCTATGCCAAAAAAGAGAATGCTTACTGCGGTCCCGGCGGAACCGGTTTTGGCGTCCGGCTGCTGACCGAATTG
>JAOZSC010000097.1 GCA_029939875.1 Desulfobacterales bacterium | reverse complement strand
TACGAAGAACATAGGGGTCACCCAATAAGCTAATAAGGGAATAAGCCATCTTCCGCGGAAAGGGAATGCAAGTCTTCAGAAAAGGATATAGTATCTTAAAAGATCAAACGAAGACCCCAATCCAGCCCATAAGAAATATTTGGCACAAAATTTCACAACGGACTACATGCCACTGACAGCCCCGTAGCCGGCCTCAAGTGCTTTCAAAGAGGCTTCCAACATCTTTTTTTGATGGCCGAATCGACTTTTAAGCACACCTTGGATATCTTTATAGGAGCAAAACAGGCTGCCACTTTTGCCGGAGGCCCGCTCGGCGGTTGCCAGGGCCCATCCCAGCACAATCAGATTGACTGCCTTGGGGTTGGAGATCTGCTGGGCCAGGTGATCCGCATCAATAGCGGCAGCCGTAATTTCGGCTTGCTGATCACCGCCTGCGTTGACAACCGCCCAGCCGCCTGATTTGAGGAAAAAGCCGTGGCGGGCCACGTTTTCCGACTTGAGCAGCAACAACCCGTCGGCCTGAAACGGTCTAATCAGCGGGCTGGCAAAATTTCCCACCTTGAGATGCGACAGCACCACACCTCCGCGTTGGGCCATACCATGGGTTTCCGAAGTAAAAACCGGCAATTCTTTTTCGATGGCCGCTTCTGCCAGAAGCCGGGTGACAAACAGCACCCCCTGGCCGCCAAGGCCGCTGATGACCAGTTGCTGCCTGATTGATTGTGCCATATAACCTCCAACTCATTGGTCCGTTGTCTGTCGTCAGTTGTCCGTTGGAGGGTGTGATGCCTGATTTAAGAATATCACCCACTGTGACAACATTGGCTCGATCCGCAATGTTTACCTGGCCACGGACGAGCAACAAACAACCACGGACGATTGGGGAATTGAACCCCAATTAAGATTTCAGTTAACTGTCTTTAACCACGAAAGATCCCTTGGGGCAAACCTCCAGGCACACCCCGCAGCCGATACACAGCAAAGGATCGATGGTGACGTGCCTTTCATCTTTATTGTCACTGTCATGGTAGATCAATGCCGGACATTCAAAATGCTTGATGCAATAGCCGCATCCGTCGCAGGTGTCAGCCACCTCAACCGGGATGAACTCTGCCATCTCCCCCTTGCGGGCCATGTCGATCACGCAGGGATACCGGGAGATGACCACCGCCGGACCGTGCTGTCGGCTGTAGACGACGGCTTCTTTTACCAGGGCGGTGAATTCCTTAACCATGTAAGGATTTCCCAGTTTGACGAACTTGACCCCGCACCCTTTCACCAGGGTTTCAATGTCGACGGTATCCAGCGGCTCACCGCTGGCGCCGATGCCGCTGGCCGGTGTCGGCTGGCTGCCGGTCATGGCCGTTGTGCGGTTGTCTAAAATAACCAGCACGATTTTATTTTTTTGAACAACCGCATCAATCAGGGCCGGGACCCCGGCATGGAAAAAGGTGGAATCCCCGATGGTGGCCACCACGTCCGGACGTTTCTTCTGGTTCTTGTAGGCGTGGTAAAACCCGGAGGCCTGGCTGATGGCAGCCCCCATGCACAGCACGGTGTCCACCGCTCCCAGGTTTAATCCCAGGGTGTAACAGCCGATATCGCTGGTATAAATGCCACGTGGGGCGGCTTTTTTAATGGCAAAAAAGCTGGCCCGGTGGGGACATCCCGCACACAGGGTCGGACGCCGACCGGGGACCGCCGGCGGTTCGAATGCTTTGAATTCAACGCCGGCAAAGCGGCAGATAATTTCTTCTACCTTTTCGGGGCTGAGTTCACCGACCCGGGGCACTGTTTGAGACAACTTGCCTTTTACATGCTTCCGGTCGGCCAGCTGCATCTCGATGACACCCGTGGTCTCCTCGATGATCAGAATGTCATCATAGTTTTTCAGCAGGCGCGTCACAAATTCACTATGCAGGGGAAAAGGCTGTCGGACCTGGTACAAGGGGATCTTTGACCAGAGCCTTAATTCTTTCATAATCTCCCGCGTATGGGCCGCCACCACCCCGGACGATACAATGACCTTTTTACCTTTTGCCCCCGGATTGAGCCGCAGAGGAGCCGACTGCCTGTAGCGGGCGATGGCGACCAGCTTTTCCTCCAGTTCCTTGTGCAGCTGCAGCCTGAATTTCGGAGTCGCTGCCCAGCGGGCAGGGTTTTTTTCGAAATTGGCTTCCCGATTGCTTTCAGCAATTGCGTTCAGTGCGACATCCTGGCGTGAATGGCACACCCGGGTGGTGGGACGCAGCATGACGGGGGTTTTGTATCTTTCAGAAATCTCGTATGCCAGGCCGATCATCTCCCTGGCCTGTTGCGGAGAGTCCGGATCCAGCACCGGTATCTTGGCCATCATGGCCATCATGCGGCTGTCCTGCTCGGTCTGCGATGAATGGGGACCGGGATCATCGGCACTGATAATAACAAAACCACCTTTGACCCCCAGATAAGCGGCGCTCATCAGCGGGTCGGAGGCCACATTGAGTCCGACCTGCTTCATGGCAACCGCCGTGCGCAGCCCGGCCTGACAGCCGGCATAGGCAATTTCAAAGGCAATTTTCTCGTTAACCGCCCACTGGGTGTGCATGGAAATCTTGTTTTGCTTCTGGAAAAATGCCACGGCCGCCAGTATTTCCGAAGCCGGTGTTCCCGGATACGAGGTAGCCACGGCACAGCCGTTTTCCACCAGCCCCCGGGCGATGGCTTCATTGCCCAACAGTAATCTGCGTTCAGTCACTTATTTCCTCCGTCAACTACAGTTGAATAGTTGATTGGTTGGTTGACAAACTGAAACCGGGCGTACCCTGCTTGCACGCACCGCCTTTGCGCCCTGCGCCCTGCGCTTTAAAGCTCAAACGGCATGACCGCTATATTCAGCGGCAATTGCCGCAATTTTTCCATGACATCGTCGGAAATAACTTCGTCGGTTCGCAAAAAAATCATGGTGTTGTCACCGCCTTCGGCCTGCCCAACCCGCATTCGCTTGATGTTGACGTTGTTTTCCCCCAGCAGCATGCCAATACTGCCGATGGCACCGGGTTTGTCATGGTTGTAAATCAATACGAAACGGCCACGAGGATGAAGCTCCAGCCGGAAACCATTAATATTGACCACCCGCGGATCGTTCTGCCCGAAAATGGTGCCGGCAACCGTGCTGGTGGCCTCATCCGCAACAGCTTTCACCGTAATCAGGTTTAGATACTGATCGGTCCCGCCCGCCCGGGTTTCAGTTACCTTGATCCCTCTTTCCTGGGCCACAACCCCGGCGTTAACGAAATTAACGATTTCGGCGACCATGGGCGCCAACAGTCCTTTTAATATCGCCGTGGTTACCGGCGAAAGATCAAGATCTTTAAAGTCGCCGGCGTATTCGATCACCACCTCCTTTACGGGTCCGATAGACAGCTGGGCCAGCAGGCATCCCATGCGATCGCCCAGGGTGAGCAGGGGACCGACTTTTTCCAGCAACTCCCCGCTGACGGCCGGCACATTCACCGCGTTGATGATGGTGCCGTCCCTGAGATAGGCAATAATCTGCTCGGCCACCTGGACCGCTACATTGGTTTGCGCCTCCCGGGTGGAGGCCCCCAGGTGCGGGGTGCAGATCACACGGTCTACCTCAAACAGGGGGTTTGCCCCCGGCGGCTCCTGTTCAAAGACATCCAGGGCCGCGCCGGCGACTTTTCCGGACCGCAGCGCCGCGTTCAAATCCGTTTCATCCACGATACCGCCCCGGGCACAGTTCATAATCATCACCCCGTCTTTCATCTGGTCAAAGGCGGCCTTGTTGAGCAAACCGGTGGTTTCTTTCATCTTGGGCACATGCACCGTAATATAATCCGCACGTTGGTACAACTGCTCGAGGGACACCGGCTCATAGCCGGCCTTTTCGATCTGCTCCGGGGTTACGAATGGATCGTAGACGATCACCTGCATTTTCAATCCCCGGGCACGGTCAGCGACAATGGAGCCGATTTTCCCCATGCCGATGAGACCGAGGACCTTGTTAAACACCTCCCTGCCCTGAAGCTTTTTTTTCTCCCACTTGCCCGCCTTGAGGGTCGATGTGCCCAGGGGAATATTGCGTGTCAACGCCATCATCATGGCAATGGCATGCTCGGCGGTGGTAATGACATTTCCCGTCGGTGTATTCATGACCACCACCCCGTGCTTGGTGGCCTCGGCAATATCGACATTGTCAAGTCCGATGCCCGCGCGGCCCACAACTTTTAAATTCTTGGCTGCCGCCAGGATATCCCCGGTAACCTTGGTGGCGCTGCGGATGACCAGGCCGTCATAGTCCCCGATGATCGCCTTGAGTTCTTCGGGCGCCAGGCCTGTTTTGACATCCACATCTATGGTGGGTTCGTCCTGGAACATTTTAATTCCAACTTCCCCTAGTACATCGCTGACCAGAACTTTCATGGTATCCTCCTAATCCGTATAAACCGAAAATAACAACACGTTGTAAGCTAATACCTGTTGAGGGCCAAAAACAATGGCCTTTTAACAGGCGCGCCGCTAAAAGGCCATCATAAAATGCTTGTGGCGGTTATATTCAACAAACACAACCTTCATGTTGCAACGTTGAGGACAACCCTGCCACTTAACTGGTGCGCTTTTTTGCCTGGGCAATCAATTCAATCAGGCTGGCCACCTTTGGCTTGGGGCGGGCCTGCATCAGGCGAACAAATTGATCTTCGGGCAAATTATCCTGCAGATACTGCACAACGTCAAAGCGCTCCCACCAACAATCCACAATTTTAAAACAGGGTTGCTCGTGGTCACCGCTGACTTCGCAGTAATCAAACGGTACGGCGCTGCCCAGCCGGGGGCAACGCCGTACCATGCTGTTCTGGCTTTTTTTCATACGCCATCCAAAAGTAAAATGCCGGATCAGACGTTTTTAATGATTTCCGGTTTGGGATACTGCTCGAGGACTTTTTCCGCCTCGGCAATATCATCTGCCGGAAAGTCAAAATCTTCAAGCTGACCAGACATGAATTTATCATAAGCCGCAAGGTCGATCAATCCGTGTCCGCTCCAGTTGAACAGAATGACTTTTTCCTTGCCTTCTTCCTTGGCCTTTTTGGCTTCATCTATCACGCAGGCCAGGGCATGGTTGGTTTCCGGAGCGGCGATGACGCCTTCGGTCCGGGCGCACAGGATGCCGGCCTCATAAGTTTCCACTTGCCCGAAGGCTTTGGGCTCCATGATCCCGTCAACGATCAGCTGGCTGACGGTGGGAGCCATGCCGTGGTAGCGCAGCCCGCCGGCATGCAGGGGCGGCGGCACAAAGGTGTGGCCAAGGCTGTGCATGGGCAGCAGCGGCGTATATCCGGCCGTATCTCCATGATCGTAGGCAAACGGCGCCCGGGTCATCGTGGGGCAGGCTGTCGGTTCCACCGGGTAGATGGCAACTTCCTTGCCGTTGATCACGTCATGGGCAAACGGAAATGCCAGGCCGGCAAAATTGCTGCCGCCACCGGCACAGCCGATAACGATGTCCGGATATTCCCCGATTTTTTCAAGCTGTTTTTTGGCCTCCAGACCGATAATGGTCTGATGCAGCATGACATGGTTGAGCACACTGCCCAGCGAATAGCGCGTCTGACCGGATTCATCGCTGACCGCGGCTTCCACAGCTTCGCTGATGGCAATGCCCAGGCTGCCGGGGGTGTCCGGGTCTTTTTCAAGAATGGCCCGGCCGGCCTTGGTTTCCGAGCTGGGACTGGCGACACAGTTGGCTCCCCAGGTCTGCATCATGGATTTGCGATAAGGTTTCTGGTCAAAACTGATCCGCACCATGTAGACTTTGCACTCGAGTCCATACTGGGAACAGGCAAATGCCAGAGCGCTGCCCCACTGGCCAGCGCCGGTTTCGGTGGTCAGCTTCTTAATACCGAATTCCTTGTTGTAGTAAGCCTGGGCAACAGCCGTGTTGGGTTTGTGGCTTCCAGGAGGGCTATATCCCTCGTACTTGTAATAAATTCGGGCCGGGGTGCCCAGTGCCTTTTCCAGGTTATAGGCCCGGAACAGCGGGGCGGGGCGCCAGATGCTCAAAACGTCCAGTATCCCTTCGGGGATATCAATCCATCTTTCGGTGCTGACTTCCTGCTCGATGAGGTTCATCGGAAAAACTGGTGCCAAATCCTCTGGACCAATGGGCTTTCCGTCCGGGCCCAGGGGCGGATTCATCTTGATGTCGGCAAGAATATTGTACCACTGACGCGGCATTTCATCTTCAGTTAACAAAATTTTTCTTTGCTTCATAGCACCTCCTCACTGAAAGTTAACGGTTCACAGCTGCTGCAAATTAAGATTTCCACAACCTTAAATGCATAAAAACAAGCTACTTGGGCCCATAAAGGCCATTCATTAATTGCCTTGACTTCATTGTGTATACGGTATACAGAACTTAGTCAAGAAAATAATCCACCTTTTTTAGTTACTATTTCAAAAAAGAAAGGAACGCTCAAATGTCCCAGGACAACCCCCTTTACCGAACCGCATTCAATCCCCTGCTCATTCAACCGGACCGACCACTGCCCGATGAGGTTGCCGTCATCGGAGCAGGCACCATCGGCCCGGATATCGGCTATTACTTGAAAAGCGCCATGCCTGGTTGCAGGCTTTTTCTGGTCGATGTGGTTGACGATGCGCTTAAACGGGCGGAAAAACGCATCACCGGCTATATCGAAAAAGGGGTTGCCAAAAAAAAGATGCGGCCGGAAAAAGCCGCTGCCGTGCAGCAGAACATTGTGTACACCACAGACTATGCCGCCATCAAAAATTGCAAACTGGTTATCGAGGCGGCCACGGAAGACATTCCGCTCAAGCAAAAAATATTCGCCATGGTGGAAAAGATCGTTGCAGATGATGCCATCATCACTTCCAACACCAGCTCAATTCCGGCAGACCGGTTGTTTTCCGGAATGAAACACCCCCGGCGAACCACCGTGACGCACTTTTTCGCCCCTGCCTGGCGCAGCCTGCCAGTGGAAGTCATCTCCTGGGAAGGCGGCGGCGATGACGTGCTGGATTACCTGTTCTGGTTTTTTGCCAAAACCGGCAAGGCTCCCATCATTACCGACAATGCCATCTGCTTTGTACTGGACCGCATTTTTGACAACTGGTGCAATGAATCCGCCTACCTGCTCGACAGCGCCACGGCTGGTGAAATTGACAAAGTGGCGACAGAATTTGTTTTTGCCGGACCCTTTTTTGTTTTGAACATGGCCAACGGCAATCCGATCATCATCGAAACCAACACCCTTCAAATGGAAGAGGGTGCCCATTACAAACCGGCGCCAATTCTCGCTTCGGTGGATCGCTGGCTGACCTCTCGACCGGGCAGCCCCGTGACAGTCGAAGAAAACATTAAAAGCACCGTACGGGATCGACTGCTGGGCATTCTGTTCTCCCAGTCGTTTGACATTATCGACCGGGGAATCGGTACCCGGGAAGATGTTAATTTCGGCTGCCAGGTGGCTCTGGGATTTCGCCAAGGGCCACTGGACCTCATGCGCGACCTGGGGGCTGAAGAAGTCGACCGTATCATGCAAAAATTCCAACGGCAGAGACCGGGATTTCCCGCACCGCAGCAATCCCATGACGCCTACCAGGATTTTAACCGCTTTATTCTGGTCGATGACCGCGAAGGGGTTAAAATTATTACCATCCGGCGCCCCCAGGCCATGAATGCGCTCAATGATGATGTTACGGATGAAATTCTGGCAGTTTTGAAAAAATTCACCGACGACCCTGCGGTGAAAGGATTTGTCATTACCGGCTACGGCACGACGGCTTTTTGTGCCGGGGCGGATATCGGTAAATTTCCATCCATGCTGGGGGATCCGGACGCATCGGCCCAGTATGCGAGAGACTGTGCCAACGTGCAAATCCTTATGGATCGGATGGAAAAACCGGTGGTCGCCGCTGTCAACGGTCTGGCTTTGGGCGGCGGGCTGGAGGTGGCCATTCGCTGTCACAGCATGGTGGCCATTGAAAATGCCACCTTGCAATTTCCGGAAATCAGCCTCGGGATCCTGCCCGGCATCGGCGGGTGCGTGGTGCCCTATC